>JAFQWR010000116.1 GCA_017407365.1 Clostridia bacterium | reverse complement strand
TACGTATCTACGATAATTTTTCTGCCCGTAAGACCGCTATCTCCGTGGGGACCGCCAATTTCAAATCTGCCCGTGGGATTGATAAAGATCTTGGTGTTTGCATCCAGATACTTTTCGGGAATTACCTCTGCAATGACCAAACGTCTGATATCCTCACGCAGACGCTCTTGATTTACATCTGCGCTATGCTGTGTAGAAACTACAACGGTATCTACACGCACGGGCTTTCTTCCGTCGTATTCCACCGTTACCTGCGATTTTCCGTCAGGACGAAGATAACGTAAAATATCCTTTTTACGGAGCTCCGTCAGCTTCATTGTAAGCTTATGAGCAAGCACAATGGGAAGAGGCATATAGGAATCCGTTTCATCGGTTGCATAACCAAACATCATGCCCTGATCGCCTGCGCCTCCAATATCCACGCCCATAGCAATATCACCACTCTGATCGTGAATCGAGGTCAGAACACCGCAGGTATCTGCATCAAACCCGTATTTTGCGCGCGTATATCCGATATCACGCACAACATCACGCGCAATAGAAGAAATATCAACGTAGCACTGGGTAGAGATTTCACCCATTACGTATACCACGCCGGTGGTTACACAGCATTCGCACGCAACACGTGCCGTGGGGTCTTTTTCAAGAATGGCATCTAAAACCGCATCTGAAATCTGATCGCAGATTTTATCGGGATGCCCCTCAGTTACACTTTCGGACGTAAACAACTTTTTCATAATACTCTCCTCTATGCCTTTTGCTCTTCTTCAAGCTTCTTTTTCATTTTTTTGATATAGCCCTTTACCATAGCAAGCATAATGCCTTTTTTGTTGATTGCTTTAATCAGCATATCAAGCGTTTTGTAATCCAGCTTTCCGCCTGCGGATGCAGGTAACCCTTTTAAGGGCATACTGAAAAACATTTGCGCTTCAAAATCATCGGGATTTTGCTTAAAACGCTCAAAACGTTCGTTATCGGCAAGCGCAAATATTTCGGAAATAACAGGTCCGCCCACAGGATGCTCTAAAATCTCCTTCATTGTGGTTTCCGAGGTGATGGGCTGAACGGATTTCGATTGCTTTACAGTAAGCTCAACCTGTTTACTGAGAATGGGTGTGCAGGCGTCTGCGCAGATTTCAAGCTCATACATACCGCCCTCAACCGTAAAGTCGCTGATTTGCTCGTTATAATACGAAAAATCACCCTTGTCTAAGGTAAAGGAAACGGTAGTGCTTTCTCCGGGTGCAAGCATAACCTTCTGGAAACGCTTCAGCTCACGCTCGGGTATATCATAGCTGCTGCTTTTATGCGCTACATACAGCTGAACAACCTCTTTTCCGCGGAATCTGCCGCTGTTGGTTACAGTCACTGATGCGGTTACAGTACCGTTATCGGCGAATTTATCGGTGATGCGAAGATCTCTGTACGAAAACTCCGTGTAGCTTAAGCCGTAGCCAAATGGATATTTCACAGAAATCTTACGCGCGGTATACCAACGGTAGCCCACAAAAATGTCCTCTGCATAATTTAATTGCAAGGGGTTTTGAGAAAGCTTGCAATATGCAGGGGTGTTTTCGATGCAATGGGGCACCGTTTCACTGAGCCTTCCGCTGGGGTTGGCTACACCAAACAGTACGTCTGCCGTGGCTCCACCGCCTGCTTCACCGGCAAGATAAGCAAAAATCAAGCCTTTACAGCAATCGTCAAACGAAAGATCTACCACACCGCCGCTTGTGATAACAACAACGATATTGGGATTGATTGCCGAGAGCTTTTTAAGCAGGAAAATCTGATTATCGGGAAGACGTAGATGCGTGCGGTCTTTTCCCTCTGTTTCCCACGATTCAGGTAAACCCATGAAGTAAACAACCTTATCAACCTTAGCTGCAACCGATTCTGCCTCGGCAATCAGCTTTGTCATGTTACGGTCACGGTTTGCAAGATATCCGGGGGCATACAAAAGGTTGCCCTGCTCAAATGCGCTATCCACCTCAGCCTCAACAATGGATTCCTCGTCAGCAAGAGCCTCTAACGCTTCGGTCGATTGCGGTGCTTGCGCCTCGGCAAGCATCGGCACACCCGATAAAAGAGCGTCTTTTTCTATACCCAGAAGAGAACGGATTTCCTCTAATGCCGTATCTTTTTTGTATGCAATTACATGAGAGCTTCCACCGCCAAGGAATCGGGGATCGTTTGCAAAGGGTCCAATAACACCGATGCGCTCGCTACCGTGAAGCGGCAGGATATGACCGTCATTTTTAAGCAACACGATGCTTTCACCTGCAAGCCTGCGTGCCGTTTGATAGTTTGCCTCGTAGTCGCAGCTGAAATTATTGCTTTTGCCCTTTTGTGCACGCTCGGCAAGCGCAACAATGCGTGCGGCGGAAGTATTGATGTATTTTGCAGGTGCAGCCTTTGCATATTTATCACTCATGCCAAAGGTCGAAGGCATTTCCAGATCGCAACCTGCGATAAGCGCAGCCTTACGGTCGTAAATTGCGCCCCAATCGCTGATGACCGTGCCATTATAGCCCCAACGCTTGCGCAGAACCTCGGTAAGCAGATATTCGTTCTGTGTACAAAAGCTGCCGTTCACACCGTTGTATGCCGCCATAACAGCCCAAGGCTTTGCATCTACGATAGCTTTACGGAAGCTTTTCAGATAAATTTCATGCAACGCCCTTTCGGAAATTTTTACCTGATACGAAAGCCTCCGGTCCTCCTGATTGTTCACAGCAAAGTGCTTGATGCAGCTGCCGACACCCTGCGACTGAACGCCCTCAATAAAGGCGGCGGCAAGGTGTGAGGAAAGCACGGGGTCTTCCGAGTAGTATTCAAAATTTCTTCCGCATAAGGGGGAGCGCTTGATATTCACAGCAGGCGCAAGAACCATGTCTACACCCTGGTCTCTTGCTTCTCCGCCCAAAAGCTTACCTGCCTCCTTCAAGACCTCTGTATCAAAGGAGCAAGCAAGAAGAGCCGGGGAAGGCAAAGCCGTCGCAGGCACAGACTGATAAATCGGATCGCCCGAATTCTGATTGCGAAGCCCTAAGGGGCCGTCGCACATCTTCACAGAGGGCATACCAACCCGATCCACAGCCTTTGTTTGCCATGAATCCTTACCGGAAAGCAAGCTGATTTTTTCTGCAGTGGAAAGATCCTTCACTGTAATATTTTGCATGAGTTGCTCCTTTGTATAATTTTTGCATTTATACTTACTATATATTATATCTTGAATTCGCTTTTCTGTCAATTGGTTTAAGTGCAATTCATTTTCAGAGCAAAATAAATCTGCAGTTTTCCCCTAAATTATCGGTGAAAAAACTAAAAACACACCTGCTAAAAGCAAAATACAACCACCCTGCTTCTGCAGACTCTATTTGCTACAACAGAGAATTTTTTCCTGCAAGGCATACAAAAATACGCTATACCCGTTGGCTTAGTAAGACTGATAACTAATACCGAGTTCAGACATACCTGCATAAAGCATGAAGAAATATTCTACGTATATATTGCAAATAAAAAACGGCTCAGCTGAATAATCAGAAAGCCGTTTTGCTGTTTAATTACAAGGGATGACATAATTTTACGGAATAATTATCCGTCGATTTCCACAATTCTCGGATAGATTTTTCCACCGTAAATGAGCATATAGCAATAGCTCATCTTACCCATAATATTTTGCGTTAAGCACCCGGGGTTGATCAACTTAACACCCTCGTATTCTGTAATATCGGCAAGATGCGTATGCCCGTAAAGCGCCGCCTTACAATCAAACGCAAGTGCCTCAAAGCCAACGTTGAGAAGGGTGCTTTTTACGCGATAACGGTGACCGTGTGTTAAAAACAGCTTTACGCCATCAATTTCTACAAACAGGTCCTCGGGCACATTGCAGGAAAAATCGCAATTCCCTCTGACGCGGATCAGCTTATCGCCAAGCTCTGCCGAAAAAGGCTGCATATCCTGCACGTGATCTCCAAGATGAATCACGTAGTCGCTCTCCTGCATAATCGGGAAAAGCCGCTGTAAGACCTCTCTGTTCCGATGGGTATCAGAAAGCACAATGATCTTTTTCATTACGCTTCTTCCTTCAGCTTGGAAATCAGATCCGCAAGCGCACGGGAACGGTGACTTACCGTATTTTTCTCCTCTTTGGTTGCAACTCCGAACGATTTTTTAAGCTCAATCGAATAGAACAGGGGATCGTACCCAAAGCCACCCTCGCCCTCTGCCTCATACAGAATTTTGCCCTCTACCTTGCCGTTGCCTGCAAGCAGAGGCATATCGGGACGAACGAGTACAAGCGCACATTCAAAGTAAGCAGAGCGGTCGGTTGCGCCATGCAGCATCTGCAAAAGCTTTTCGTTATTTGCACTGTCTGTGGCCTCTTCACCATCCAAGCCGGCATAACGGGCAG
>JAFQWR010000012.1 GCA_017407365.1 Clostridia bacterium | reverse complement strand
GTTAAGGTAACCGTTTGGATGGGCAAATCGCTCGACAGCATGAGCAAGCTCACCTGGACAAAACGCAACGGCACGGACGAGATGGTGGCAAATGCCGGTGAGTTCTATCTCTCCGCAGGCTACATCTTAGAAAATGAAATCGCGGCAAGCTTATACAGCCAGGGCAAGGTTCTGGTAGGCTACGCACAGGGCGGCATGGACGACGGCTCCACGGTAGTTACCGTAAGCGAGGTTCAGCTCCTTGACGCTTTCCCCGTAGAGGAATAATACAAAAAAAGGAATAACAGAATAGGAAAAACACAATTCGCAACCGTGGCAGAGGTGTCACGGTTGCGAAGGCGTTTTATGATTTGGAGGCGACAAATTGAAAAGAGCAAGCATAAGTAAAATACGCGCAAGCAAGGCAATGCGCACACCGCAAAAACGGTGGACGCTTTCCGCCCTGTGGGAATATCTGAAGGGCAACTGGCTGTTGTACCTGATGGTGGCACCCGGAGTGGTTGCGCTTGCGATATTTGCGTACGGCCCGATGTTTGGAATCTTGCTTGCATGGAAGAGCTATTCGCCCGTGCTGGGCTTTTTTGACAGTCCGTGGGTGGGATGGATCAACTTTTCCTCCGCGCTTACCTCGTACGGGTTCTGGCAGCTTGTGGAAAACACCGTTGTTCTGGGCGTACTGAAAATGATATTTGCATTTCCTGCATCCATCATTCTTGCGCTTATGTTCAACGAGCTTACGGGCAAGGTGTATAAGCGTGTGACGCAAACGATTTCTTACCTACCGTATTTTATATCGTGGGTTATCATCAACTCTATGGTGTATATGTTCCTGAACACCGACTACGGCTTAATCAACAACTTTTTGTTGAAGATTGGCGTGTTTGAAAGCAATGCAGACTTCATTCAGTGGTACGCAGAGCCTAAGTATTGGCGTGGAATTCTCACCTTTATGTCCGCATGGAAAAGCACAGGCTGGGGCACAATCGTGTTCCTTGCAGGCATCTCTGCCATCTCCCCCGACCTTTACGAGGCGGCGGAAATCGACGGAGCAGGGCGCTTTAAGCAGGCGCTTTACATCACGCTTCCCGGCATAGCGTCTGTAATCGGTATCACCTTCTGCCTGTCCATTTCAAACATCATAAAGGACGACTTCGATATGATCTACTGCCTCACGGGCAACAACTCCCTGCTGCACTCCGTGGCAGACGTTCTGGGCACGTGGAATTACAGAATGCTGAAGGGCGGCTTCAGCGGCTGGGGCTCGGCAACGGCAATCGCGCTGCTGCAAGCAATCATTTCGCTGTTTTTGATGTGGCTTGCCAATCTTGTTGTAAAAAAGACGGGCAACCCCTCACTGTTTGGAGATAACCTATGAAAAATACCGAAATCAAAAAAACAGCACGAAGCGAAAATAAAAGAAGGGGCAAGGGCTGGAGAATATTCAACGTGTTTAACATTGCGGCAATCGCGATGGTCAGCCTTGTGTTCCTGCTTCCGTATTGGATGATCGTGGTGGCCTCCTTCTCTGATGAATATACGCTGATTACCAATGGCTTCGGCATCTGGTTCCGCGGGTTTTCCTTTGATGCCTACCGCTTCATCTTCACGCAGAATGACAAAATTCTTGTGGCGCTCAAAAACTCGGTGTTTATCACCCTTGCCTCCTCGTTTGCCACTCTGCTTGTAAGCGGACTTTATGCCTACCCCTTAACCTGTAAGGAGTTCAAGGGCAAAAAGCTGCTGAGCATTTTTATGATTATCCCGATGTTCTTTGGCGGCGGTATGGTGCCCACCTTTATGATCG
>JAFQWR010000115.1 GCA_017407365.1 Clostridia bacterium | reverse complement strand
TAATATAGAAATCAATCAGATTTTGGTCATAATCTATTACAAGCTCTATCTGCCGCCACATATCCTTCGGCAGCGCTGTCTTTAATTCCGCCTTGGCTAATTCCTCATTTTTCTCATTTTTCAGAGCATTCTTTTCTATATCAATACGAAATTCGTTGCCGTCAAGATAGATATAAAGGCAGCGTGCCCCGTCATTACGTCTCAAGCGGAAACGGATATTTATTCTTCCTCCATCAATCGTTTCCTCCATATTCTTTGTGGCAACAATCATTGCCGATGAAGGATCTCCATCCTCTTCCTCTGTTTCACCGTCAACATCCTCACGGTAAATCTGCATTGCCGCATTATCTGTTCCGCCCTCATTCTCTATCGTGATTACGGTATCATCGACATATTTTACGTTTGAGAGGGAAGCCTCACTCCAGCCGTTGTAGCCGTTAATTTCCTGCTTCGGAACGGAATCTTTTTCAAAGGTTTCGTAAACAAAGCTTTTACCCTGCGGCAAAACAGTAAGAGAAAACGATTTTTCAGCCGTAACAGTTTCGTCATTCTTTGCAGTAAATTTTGCCGTTAGTGCTACATTTTGCACCTGTGTTGTTTTTGTAACCCTGCCCTGTGCATCAATAATCCCCTCAGGCGATGATGTCCACAAAGCATCAGCACCGCCGAACGCATCAAAGCTACCGCCCGTATATTCTGTTTTAAGCTTTAAATCATCCTTTACACCATATGCGGAATTATCCGAAATATCGGAAAAGCTTATCTCTTCTATCGCCATTTCAAGCAGGCTTTTGGGCTGCATTACAAACAAATCATCTATCAGGAAGGTTGCGCCCGTCTTACTTCTTCCCTGTCGGTCGGTAGCAAAGCCAATAGTCGCAAGCTTTCCATCGTTGTCACCCATCGGAAGTCCTTCGCAGGAAAATTCCTTTTCCCCGTTCTCCTCATTTATAATATAGAAATCAAACAGATTCTCGTCATAATCCACCACCAGCTCTATCTGCCGCCAGACTTCTGTAGGAAGCGAACCTTTAAGCCCATTGCCTGCTTCTACAAGTTTTGCATTATCTTCATTTAACAAAACATCCTTTGATATATCTAAACGAACCTCATTACTGCCCAGAAAGATATCAAGCCTCTTCGCCTCGTCATTACGCTTCAAACGGAAGCGTATATTCACCTTTCCGCCTTCAAGCGTTTTTTTCAAAGTATTTACGGCAACAATCTGCGCTGAGGTAGAGCTTTCAACCTTTTCACGATAAATCTGCATCGCCATATTGCTGTCCTCGCCTGTCTTTTCTGCCGTGATTACAGTATCATCGAGATATGAATCACCCGAGCGTTTTTCCTCACTCCAGCCGTTGTAGCCGTTAATCTCCTGTTTTGGAAGTATATTCTTGTCAAATGTTTCGTAAAGTGCGGTTATGCCCTGCTGCAAAACGGTAAGCGAAAATGACTTTTCAGCCGTAACAGCTTCGTCATCCTTTGCGATAAGCTTCGCCGTCAGCGTTACGCTCTGTATCTGCTTCGTTTTGGTAAGCTTACCCTCCGAATCAATAATTCCCGAAGGCGAAGATGTCCACACTGCATCTACGCCTCCGAACACTGCATAAACACCGTCTGTAAATTCCGCTTTAAGGTCTAAATCGTCCTTTACGCCATATACGGAATTATCCGAAACATCGGAAAAGCTCAGCTTTTCTATTGCATTTTCTATCAGTGTCTGCGTAGGTGCAACCTTCTCCCATATGCCGTCAATAGTTACATTTTGCGTTACGACTTCAGTCAGACCGGCGCACGTGATTGTTATAGTTAATGAGGCTTTTTGCTCTTCCTGCCATTTTTGTGTAATAACAC
>JAFQWR010000114.1 GCA_017407365.1 Clostridia bacterium | reverse complement strand
TTACCGTGACCGTATCCTCTATGAGCGGCTCCGGAAACATGCTTATTTAAAACGACGTGTATACCACGTATTACAACCTTGAGCTGTTCAAGAAAATACTGATCATCGAAAGAACGGCAGACACCTCGTTAGAAATTATAAAGATGCTGAACGAGGGGAATATTGCTCCCTTCGAGATCCAAACCATGCAGATCAAGTCGAACGATCTGCCGCAGACTGCAGAAGAGCTTTGCGCATGGGATCAGGTCATCTTAAACAACATCGCTTTTGCGGATATGCCCAGCGGCTATGACGAGGAATTAAACGAATACGTTCATACCTACGGCGGCGGTATGCTCACCGTGGGCGGTATGAAGGAGGACGGAGAAACGGCAAACGCCTATAACCGTGAGGATTTATATGGCACCGCATATCAGTCTATGCTTCCCGTTGAGGCAATCGAATATACCCCTCCCGTAGGCGTTATATTCCTTGTGGATACCTCCGGCTCCATGGGCGGAAGCAGTGATTCGGAAGGCGAAACCAGACTGGACTACGCAAAGACGGGTGTTTTTGCGGCAATGAAGGTTTTAAGCCCCCGCGACTATATGGGTATTATGACCTTTGACTCGGTTGAGGATAAGGTTTTAGATCTTACCCCCGTTACGCGCGAGGAGGAGATCATAAAGGCATTAAATACCTTAACGCCTAACGGCGGCACCACGCTTGCTCCTGCTCTTGAAAGTGCATACATCTCGTTGAATTCCCTCGACAAGGTTGCCAAACGCCACATCGTGGTGGTAACGGACGCCGCAATCTCCGATAAGCCAGATGATTACGAGGGTCTGATCAAGGCAAATTACCCCAACGTAACCCTTTCGGTTGTATGTATTGACGGCAACCTTTCGGGTGAGAACCTCGAAAAGATGCAGAACGCCGTTGAGCTTGGCGGCGGCAGACTGATTCAGGCAACCCGTGAGGACGTAACCGTTGCCATGCGTGAGGAGCTTTGCGCAGAGGCGATCAAGGAAACGGTTTACGAAACCTTCAACCCCATTGTATACACCAGAAATTCTCCCCTTGTTAAAAATATGGTTTACCTGCCCAACAGCAGCAGTCACCTTGCGGTACAGCTGGACGGCTTCCACGGCACGAAGGTGCGCGAGGGCGCTGAGCTTATTCTGATGGGTGACTATGAGGTGCCTATTTATGCACAGTGGAAATACGGCAAGGGTACCGTAGGTAGCTTTATGTGCGACCTTACGGGTCATTGGTCGTCCGAATTTATAAACAGCATCGTGGGCAGAACGTTTATCACTAACGTTGTAAACAATCTGATGCCCACCGAAAGCCTGCGTCCCAGCGACATCAAGGTTGTTTTGACAGAGGATAATTACACCAATGAAATGAGTGTATTCTCCACCTTGAAGGAAGGTGAAAAAATCGTTGCAACCGTGCAGAAAATGCTTGGTGAAACGGTGCTTTCCGAATTGAAGCTCGGCGAGGTATCCGTGTTTGAAAGCAAGCAGGAGATGCACGATGCAGATTTCTATGTGCTCAATCCGTTAGATGCTTCCAGCAACTACACCCGTTGCACCTTTGTAGTTACTAAGGGCGGTGTGTATAAAATTACGCTGAATAAGGTAAACGACAAAAACGAGGTTGTTGATACCTACTATTTCTTCAAATCATTCTCCTATTCCGAGGAATATCTTTCGGTTGAGCAGGAGGTTGAGGAGGTGGTGGGTGAGGAGCAGAATACCCCCAAGGATATGCTCGTTCTGCTTGCAGCGGCGGGTAACGGCTCCTTTATCGAGGATCTCAACGACCGTGCTACGCCGTTTGAGGGCTTTGTTAAGGATATCGACAAAACCTTTGACCCCAGAATTCTGTTCCTGATTTTAACGCTGATTCTGATGCTGCTCGATATTGCGGTTCGTAAGTTCAAGTTCAAATGGCCGCACGAGCTCATTAAGCAATGGAAGGAGAATAGAGAGAAGAAGCAATAGCTGTGCTTTATAAAACAGTAATCCGAATAAGCGGTTGAGGCTACCGTTCGGTGGCCTCAGCTGCAATCCGTATATGTCTACGGAAAGCCTCAAGGAGGTAATATGAAAAAATTTAAGATACTTCTTTTGATGGGCGTTCTGGTACTCGCAGTCCTTTCTATGATGGGCTGTAATGCGGCAGAGGCTCCCGTCGATCTGAAGGTGAATGAGGAGTTTACGCTCACATGGAGCAGAGTGGAGCAGGTGCGAAACTACGTGGTTGAGGTCGTATCTAAAGATCTGAACGTACGTGTGGAGCAAAAGGTGTATACCAACAGCCTGGATCTGAACAGGCTGAACCTGCAGGAAGGCCATTACGAAATCCGCGTAAAGGCAATTCCCTCCGCTAAGGGTTTAAGAGAATCCCCATGGTCGGAGGTTTGTCCGTTCGATCAGCCCTATCGCACCGGTCTTATTTACACGCTTGTGGATAATGCCACCTACACCATCACCGGTGCAGGCACCGCTACGGGTGAAATCGTCATCGAGGACGAATACAGAAATAAGCCCGTAACCGCTATCGGCCCCAACGCCTTCAAAAACAACGTAACCATCACCAAGCTTACGCTTGGCAAAAATATCACCACCATCGGTGATGCGGCATTCTACGGTTGTGTTTATCTGGAATCGATTGAGATTCCCGATACGGTAACCTCTGTCGGCAAAAAGGCCTTCCAGAGCTGCCGTGCGTTAACCGAAATCAACATCCCCGATTCACTTACCTTTATCGATGAGTATGCGTATTCATACTGCGTGAGTATTGAGAAATTTGATATTCCCGATGTGGAATACATTGCAAAATCCGCATTTACCAAATGCTTTGCCTTAAAGGAGGTCACCATTCCCGAATCCGTTCTTTCTATCGGTGAGGAGGCCTTTAACGGTTGCTCTGCATTAGAAAAGGTAAACTTCAACAAGAATGTCAGAACGCTTGGCAAGGGTTCGTTCAGCAGCTGTTCCAGTCTGAAGGAGCTGAATTTCCCCGAGAGCTGTCTGTTAGAAACGGTTGGCGAAAGCGCGTTTGAAGATTGCTCTGCGCTTGAAAGAGTGGTGCTTCCCCCGTTTACCAAAACCATTTGCACAAAGGCATTCTTTGGCTGTGGCACATTGGCAGAGGTTGATATTCCTGCCGAAACGAGCAGGGTAGAGCAGTACGCCTTCGGAAACACCAAGCTGTATAACGATCAGGTGGTAGCAGGGCAGATTGCAAACGAGCCCGTTACCTTTATCTATGCGGACGATTGGCTGCTTACCTGCCGTATCCACGGTGAGAATATTATGCTCACCGAAATTTCTCCGTACTACTATACGTATGCTACCTATACGGTAAACGAAGAAGAGCTACAGTACGTTTTCGGTGAACACATCCGGGTTGAAAAGCCCTTGAAGGACGGTATTGTGGGTATTGCCTGCAATGCGTTTACTTCCGCGTTAGGCTTATTGAAGCTGGAAACGCCCGGATCGCTTGTGTATATCAATGACTACGCCTTTGCATATTGCCCCAACCTCTGGCGTGTGGTTGTACCCGCAAACAGCGTTGAGGTCATCGGCAGCTGTGCCTTCACCAGCTGCAGCGGTCTTACCAACCTGAACTTAGGCTATGGCGTCCGTGATATTCAGGATTATGCCTTCCTGTATTGCACCCTGCTCGATAACAACGAGTTTGACCCCTACCGTGTTGTTCCCGAAACGGTTGAGCATATCGGTGCTGACGTATTTGAAGAAACCGCGCTGTGGAGTAAGCCCGAAAAGGATACCGCAATTTATGCCGGCAACTGGATCGTAGGCGCTGCTATAAAGGAAGGCAGCACCTTACCTGTTACCATCGATATCCGTGAGGAAACAAAGGGTATTGCAGATTATGCCTTCTTTGGTTATTCCACGCTGACTGACATCAACGGCTTATACAATATCGAGTATATCGGACAGGGCGCATTCTTCCTGTGTGAAGAGCTTCAGTCCGTTATCCTGAACGATAACCTGACGGAGATCGGGGCATACACCTTCTACGGCTGTGCCAGCCTGTTTAACCTGACGCTTCCCGAGCAGATTAACAAAATTGGCAGAAGTGCCTTCTATCGCTGTCAAACGATCGACATCGTGGATTTTTCCGAAACGCAGGTTTCCGTTATCGAGCCCTTTGCCTTCTACGGTTGCACGCAGCTGCGTAAGCTGGTATTCCCCCAAAAGGAATTCAGTATTGGCGAATATGCCTTCTATGGCTCGTCAAGGCTGGCGGACCTTGTTCTTCCCGGTCAGATTACCGCCATTGGCGACAGAGCGTTTGCAAACGGCGGTCTGGTCAATCTGACGGTTGAGGACGGTGTTACGGCAATTCCCGAGGGCTGCTTTAAGGAGTCCACCCGTCTTAAAAACGTGACGCTGGCAGATTCCGTGCAGTCGATTGGTGATTATGCCTTCTATCAGTGCACGAAGCTGAAAAACATCACGCTTGGCGCTTCGCTCGCATCCATCGGTAAATACGCCTTCTACAATGCCGTATCCTTAAAGAATATCGTGCTTCCCACCTCGCTTGAGGTAATCGATGAGGGCGCATTTATGAACGCTGTTAGCCTTCAGTCGGTATTCCTGCCTGTAAGCATTCAGAAAATCAATGCAAACGCATTCTACCGTTGTATGGACCTTACCGTGTTCACCGACGCAGAAAGCGCAGACGAGCTGAAATGGAACTACCGTTGGAATTCTACGCACAGGGTTGTGGTATACAATGCCACCTTCTCGTACGAGCTTGGCGCGGTGGATACGATAACCGTAACAGAGGACTTCCTGGATTTCTTTATGTCTACGAGCAGCGTCATTGGCGCTCCCTCCCGTGCAGGCTACCGCTTTATGTATTGGCAGAATGCTTCGGGTGATACCTATTCCGCTGCCGATATTCTCAATGCGCCCGCAGGTGAAGCCTTCAAGGCTGTATGGATGGAGGCTCCCGAGGAGGAAGAGGAGGAGCCTGAGGATGATCTGGACGGTGGTTTTGATCTTGGCGGTCTCCCGAATCTTTGGGGCTAATCCGTCGCTTTCTTTCAGGGAGGCAATAAACCTATAATAACAGTAATGAAAGCAACAGCAGTACGGAAAATCTCCGTGCTGCTGCTTGCACGAAAAAAATAAAACGAAAAAACCTTTTTGTAACGTTATTTTCTAACTCCCGGGCGCACCGTGTGCCTGATTACAACATTGTATTTTAAGCGAAAAGATGCTTTGGCAATATTCTTTACGTTGAAAAATAAAAGCAAAATTCTCTGAATAAGAGAAGGAGGTTACTTACAGCATGAACAAGACTACGAAAATCCTGCTGATTGCAGGTATTGCGCTCGTCGTGTGTGCGGTTGCCGTCATTGGTATCGTGCTTGGCGCTACGCCCAAATACGACATTACCTTTGAGGTAAACGGCGGTGACGCTGTTCAGAGTATCACCGCAGAGGAGGGTCAGACCGTAGCTCTGCCCACCCCCACCAAAACCAACTGCGAATTTGGCGGCTGGTATACCACGGCTGATTTTTCCGGAGAGGCAGTCACCGAGGTGGTTGCTGCGCAGGATCAGACCTTTTACGCAAAGTGGATCAACACCTATGCGGTAAATCTTGAGCTGGACGGCGGTACCTTATCCGCAGGCGAGCTCCGCTTAAAGCAGGGTGAAAGCCTTTACGCATTGCTCAGCGCATATACGCCCACCAAACCGGGTGTTACCTTTGGTGCATGGTTCATCAACGGCAGTGAGCTGACGCAGAACAGCCTGATGCCTGCAAACGATATCACCGCAGAGGCACGCTATCAGGTTGCTTACACGGTTGAGCTTTGGGTGCAGAGCATCGATGGCTCCACCTACGAAAAGCAGGATGAGGTCATCACCAAGAGCGATTACGTTGGCGTTGAAATCACCTCCGTTCAACGTATCGAGGGCTTCACCGAAATCACGCACGAAAACACCGTCACCGAGCTTACTCTTTCGGATGACGCTTCCAAAAACGTATTCAGACACTACTACGACCGCAGAGATTGCATCGTGCAGTTCATGCCTGTATACCCCGACGGCACCGAGGGTGACATCGTGGAATTCAACGTGAAGTACGGCGCAACCATCAAGGCGCTCCGTGATTACTACTTCGAGGGCTTCTGCCTTGTTGGCTGGTCTACCGAGCTGAACGGCGAAATCCTGTATACCGCAGACTACATCGGCTCCGCTTTATACGGCGGAAGCGGTGAGGATAACAGCGAGGTGTTCACGGCTGAAAGCACCGTTCTGTTATACCCTGTCTGGAAGGCAGGCTATGTGGATATGTTCGGCTATGACGACTATCTGCACCTGTTAGACGAGCAGAGCGATACCGTATATTTAGAACGCGGCGGCGTGTTCTTTGCGGCTGATTACAACCCCGAAACCCGCAAGTTTACCTTCAAGAACGTGGATGGCAAGATCATCTTAAAGGGTGTGTTGAAGGAAAACGGCACCTTTATCTACGAAAGTCCGGAGCGTGCGGAGTTTGAGGCTTACGGCGTTGTAGAAGGCAATATCGACGAAAGCGTCATGATTTATTTTGACGTTCTGAACGGTATCCGCTACACCGCAGAAGGCAAAACCTCCGAGGGTACCTATTACGTTGACGAAACGGGCGAATATGTTGCTACCTTCACCGAGGGCCCCAAGGCAGGTGAAGAAATGCGCTTTATGCTCAGCTCCACCACCTATAACGGAAACCGTGTGAATATCTTCCAGTTCCGTAACGAGGCAGAGGTTGCTTTGGGCAAGCTGGTTCGCTTCGCTATCTATAACGGCAATCTCACCTATTATCTTACGTACGACATAACCTTAGACGGTTACGGCATTGCTTCCTTCAATACCGAGATTGAAGAGCCCGTATACAGCTACTATCTGTATACCTACGACGCAGCAATAGGCGTCTTAACGCTTGCTGACATCAATACCCTTTCTACCCAGGCGGTAATGAAGGTGTTTGAAGTGAACGGCAAGATGGGTTATGCGCTGTATAACGAGGCAAACGCAGGCGAATTCACCAACGGAGACAGCAAGCTTACCTTAGACGGCGGTATGAGCGCCACCTACTTTGACGGCACCAACACCTATAAGGGCTATTATTCTATGACGAGCTCCTATCTGGGCGGCACGATTGTTTCCTTCATTGGCGAAGAGCCCAACGTGGCATTCACCTTCTATGCAAAGGTAGAGAAGGTTGAGGTTCCCTCGGTTGATGCCGAAAACAACCCCACCACCGAAACGGTTACCAACTATACCTTCGAGACCCGTCCCGCAGGCTACAAGGAATACTACTATCAGGATGCATCGGGCGCATACTACACCCCCATGCTCGTTCTGAACGAAACGGTTGAGGGCAGAGCCTCCGTATATGGCTACACTGCACTGAAGACCCACGTGAAAATCTCGGAGGGTAAATATACCTTCGACGAGACAACCAACAAATACACCTACGAGGCAGATACCTTCTACACCACCGATTTAGAGCTTGTTGGCGAAATCAATGTGGCAGAGGTTAAGACCTTCACCTTCCAGCTCACCACGATGACCTCCGGTAATACTATGTATACGGTAAGCTACTGGTTCAACTACGAAACGGAAGAGGAAGAGGTGGATTTAAGAAAGACGATCACCAACGAAAACGGTGATACGCTTACCATCATTGCTGCAACCGTAACCATCGTAACGAATGGCAGCACCATCAGCGGTACCTACACCGCAATGAGCAACACCAGCAACATCATCGTGACCACCGAAGACGGCAAGACCCTTTACGTTGAGGTTAACGAGGATAGCTTCGTTATTTTAGAGTACGCTCCTGTTGGTGCATACTTTATGAATGAGGACGGCACGCAGAACAAGTATAAGGCAATCAGCCTCGACGGTAAGGGCGGCGCAACCTACCTCTACCTTGAGCTTGACGCTGAGGGTTCCCCCATCGTTGGCGAGGATGGCAATGCCGTACAGGTGGACGTTGCCGGTACCGTTACCATTTTAGAAAAGACCTCCTTAACGGGCGCTCCCGTATATCTGTTTGAGGCAGATGACGAAAGTACCTCGTTTGAGTTCGTTTTACTGTATGCATCCTCCAATGCATATGCTTGCCTCTTCAACGAGGAGTATAACGGCGTATACGCAGCTGCAAACGGTGACGAGCTGAGCCTCGACGGTTATGGCTACAACGCTATTTACACCACCGGCAGAGAGGTAATCACGCTGGTATACTATATCAACGGAGAGCAGATTATCGGTATCGACGAGGACGGCAAGTATTACTACTTCGATATTTCCGAAAGAAGCTTCTCGCTCCGCGGCGAGGAAATGGGCTCTTACCTGAAGATGGATAACCAGGGTATGGACGGCTACATCTTCACGCTGGACGGCTATGACAAGCTCACCGTTTCTGTAATGGAAACCAACGAGGCAGGCGAAAGCGAGCTGAATGAGGTTGCTACCGGTACCTATACGTTTGGCGGCGAGGAATACACCCTTACCTATACGTTAGATAGCACCACTCATACGCTTGTTGGCGTGCTGAGCGTTTACGCCGTATCCGACAGCCTTGCATACAATGTATTTATTGTAAAGCACGCTGAGGCTGTTAACACCTATGTAATCACCGACGATCAGTCTGTGCTCATCCTTGACCAATGGGGTGGCGCTGTGAAGTACAGCAAGACCGGTGTTAAGGAAGAAGGCACCTATATGATCATCACCGATACCATGCTCTACTACGTAAACGACGCGTCCAGCGATGCTTGCATTTACCGTTATAACGTAGAGGAGGGCACGGCAGTACAAAAGACGTTTGGCGCTAAGGGCTACTTCACCAAGGAGTTGGAATCTCTGGTATTCTCCAAGTACGGCTTTGCAATCTTCAACGGCGAGACCCGCTACTACTACGATATCGTAAACGGCAAATATATCATTTACCGTCAGGGTACCGTTGGTGAGGAAATGAACGCATACGGCTTCGTGGAAGAGGACTTCGGTTATGCAAGCGAAATGACCAAGGAGTACAACGGCAAGATCTATTACGAAAGCGAAGGTACTGCACTGAAGTTCAACCGCGCAGAAGAAACGAAGGACGATTACCCCGTTTTATACAGCGAGGAGGTTGGCAAGCTTCCCATCACGCAGATTACCTTCTCGCCCTCCGGCTCTGCAGAATTTACGGTAATCTGTTATGTAACCATCAACAACCGTCAGCTTGAAGGCACGATCACCCGTGAGGTAGACGAGGAAGGCAAGGCAAGCATGTATATCCTTCTTGCAGGCTATCGCTTCGATATCGTTGTAAACTACTCCGGTATGGATGAATACGGCAACGACAAGAGCACCTATGAGGTCGTTGGCCTTTCCTACATCAACGACCTGTACTCCAACACCTATCTCACCTACTACTACATCTATGCGATGTTCGGTATGCAGCTTCCCAATTCCTTCGGTTACATCTCGATGGTTAAGGAATATGACAAAACGGGCGAAGAGACCCGCTCCTATATCAACGCAAGCTTCGGTGCAAACTCCGGTATGTACGATACCAACGGCAATCTCTTCACCTTGAAAGAGGTTCCCTATACGGTCGACGAGGAGCTTGGTGTCTGGGTAGCAGAATTCGCCGACGCAAACAACTATAAGTACACCATGTACTTCGGTGCAACGAACAACCAGTATCTCAGAATGCCCGGCTACGTGCTTTATGCTGTGGTTCGTCACGAAACCATTGTCACCGCAGACGGCGTATACGAGCTTGATATGCAGCGTATTATCGCCTCCGATTATTCCACACCCGGCTCGCTTTACAGCGTAATGCTGAAAAAGAACGGCGAGGAGATGGCGTACGATATCATCCTGCAGATGGATTCCGAATACTACTATGTAGTTCGTGAACGCGATGAAAACGGCGTGATTACCTCTACCAGATACTTCAAGATCAGTCTGGTTGAAGAAAAGCCCGAGCTTGGCGAGGAAACCACCGAGCAGAAGCCCGGTCTGACATTGATCGAATCTGCTGTGATTGCAGAGGTTGCCGTTAACACCCTCTACAATGCAGACGGAACGACGTTTGCGGATATCACCGAGGACGGCGTAATCCTGCTTGTAATCGGCGAAGATATATTTATCGGTATCGGCAACGAATACAATGAGGAAACCGCAACCTACACGGTAACCGTGCATACCGGTGCAACCTACACCGTTCAGGTAGTAGAGGGCAAGATTGTGGTTGCTGAGGTTGTTGAGCAGGAGCCTTCCGAGGAAGAGCCTTCTGAGGAGCAGGCCGCATAAGGCATTTGCGCCTTAAACACCGCCATCCGAGCAGAATCAATCTTACGCAGATTGTAATCAGGCGGCGGATAAAGCAATAAGACAGAGAGCAACCGTGCGGAAAAATCAGCGCAGTTGCTCTTTTTTCTTTGCTGTAACAGGCGTATATGGGGAAAGAACTGCGGTTCAGCAATGTTTTTTATAAAAAACAGTAAAAAACACTTGCTTTTTTTTGAGAATTGTGTTATTCTTTAATTGCATTAGAGTATAGACATCTTTGCAAGAGTGGGGCGACCCACTCTTGTTTCGTGTAAAGGGGTTTGTACAAAAAAAGGAGGCTTCCCTCGTGAGTAAAAAAACACAGGAGATCGAGCAACGCCTGCTTCCCACCGTAGAGGCTCTCGGCTACGAGATCGTAGACGTCACCCTGCAAACGGGCAGGGGCACGACGCTCACCGTTTATATCTATCAAAAAAGCGGTGTTGGCCTTGAGGATTGCGAAAAGGTGCACCGTGCAATCGATCCCGTGCTGGACGAGATGGATCCCACCGACGGCAGACCGTATACCCTGAACGTATCCAGCCCCGGGCTGGATCGGGCATTTACGCGCGATAGCGATTTTGCCCGTAATATGGGCGAAAGGGTAGAGGTAAGGCTGTATGCGCCCCTTCCGGGCGGCAAGCGCAGTGTGGTAGGCGAGCTGATTGCCTACGATGCCGAAACGTTTACCGTGATGGCTGAGGACGGAGAGCGAAGCTTTCGCCGTAATGAAGTAGCAAAGGTATCTTATTATATCGATTTTTAATCGACGCGGAAACAAAATTTAGGAGCAGTCACATGATCAACAAGGATTTTTTCTTGGCGTTAGAAGATTTAGAGCGTGAAAAAGGCATCAGGGCGCAGGCATTTATTGAGGTTCTGCAAAACGCCCTCGTGTTCGCCTATAAAAAGAACTACGGCGTATCTGCCGGCATCGATGTTCGCTTGAATCCCGAAAAGCACTCCATTAAGGTGTATTCGGTGCGCAACGTTGTGGAAGAGGTAGAAAACCCCGACGATCAGATCAGCGTAGAGGATGCACAGCAGATCAAGGCAAACGCAAAGCCCGGTGACGTTCTCACCGAGGAAATCACGCCGAAGGATTTTGGCCGTAT
>JAFQWR010000113.1 GCA_017407365.1 Clostridia bacterium | reverse complement strand
TCAGGCATAACGACGCTTCCCTCTACGCCCATGACCGGTGCCTCTGCCTGCACGGCTTCATCCGGATAATAGGTAGCGGCAGGCTGCGCTTCCTCCTCGTCCCCTGCCTGAAACAGGCTGAAAAAGCTGATGGAGCCACCCGTGGAAAGCTCGATATTATCGTCTCTTTCGCTGACGGCAGGCATTTCCGAAGAGCCTCCAAAAAGCAGGCTTGCCGCATCAAGCGCAGGCTCCTCCGCAGGCTGCTCCTCTGCTTCAAAGGCACGGCTTTCCTCCAAAAGACGCAGGCGCTCTTTTTCGGCACGCTCAGCGGCCTCCTCTCTTTCACGCTCTGCACGGACAGCGGCAAGAAGCGCACCGATTCCGTTGTCGTCCTCCTCGGGTGCAACAACGGGAACCTCGGTGGGAGCGGCACGCTCAGGCTCAACCGAAAGGCCCTTTTCCTCCTGAATGCGCTTCAGGAGATCTGCAATATAATCGCTTTGCGCGTCATCCGTTACAGGAATGGCACGCTGCTCACGGGAGCGCTCCCTGCTATCGTCTATGCCAAAGCTTTCGCCGCCCTGATGCATGGCAGGATGCTCCGTTTTGAACCATTTTTCCGTACGCTCTCCGCACGTCGGGCAGGTTTCATAGCCTAAAACCCAGTATTTTCCACATTCGGTACAACGATCCTTCAATCTTGTAGCCTCCCGAATTCTTTATTTCTTCCCTTTATTATACCACATTTTACCCTTGCGTGCAATTAAAAGAGGGGCTGAATCAAAAAAACAAGACTTTCGGCATTCTTCTGTTTATTCCTCTCTTTTCCGACAGATTTCACGACACAAATCACCTTCGGAAAGGCTCTTTTACTCAAAAAACACGCCCCACAAAAGCCTTCGAAAAAACGCCAAAGGCTAAGTTAAGGCGTGTCATTACTGCTATTTCCGATTGGAGAGCATACGCATTGCATTCAGTACGGCAAGAATAGAAACGCCTACGTCTGCAAAGATGGCAATCCACATACCGATCAACCCAAGCGCGCTGAGCAACATGGCAAGCGCCTTGACAGCAAGAGAAAACACAATGTTCTGCACTACAATTCTTCTTGTTTTTGCCGCTATACCGATGACATCGCACAGCTTTGCAACCTCATCCGTCATCAGAACGGTATCGGAGGCCTCTATTGCCGCATCCGCACCCATACTTCCCATAGAAACGCCCACGTCTGCCGCCGCAAGCGCAGGTGCATCGTTGATGCCGTCACCCACAAAGGCAAGAAGCCCCTTAGCGCCCTGCTTGCATTCCATAAGCTTTTGCACCTTATCCTCGGGCAGAAGCTCTGCATAAACCTCGTCTATGCCTATTTCGTTTGCAATAGCCTCTGCAACCCTCTTTTTATCGCCCGTGAGCATTACCGTGCGTATACCTGCCTTTTTCAAACGCTTTACCGTAGAGGCAGAATCTTTTTTTACGGTATCGGCAACCACAATATAGCCTGCATAAGCACCGTCTATGGCAACAAACACAACGGAGCCAACGGCATTGACCTCGGGAAAGGAAATCCCCTCCTCCGCAAGCAACGCTCTGCTGCCCACCGTTACCCTTCTTTTGTTTACCTCGGCAATCACACCAAAGCCTGCAAGCTCTCTGACATTATGCGGATAGCGGCGGTCCTCGGTAAGATAGTAGGGGTAGTCGGGCACGGCATTTGCTTTTTCAACGATACATTTTGCAATCGGATGGGTAGAGAGCATTTCGGCTCCGCCTGCATACTGCAAAAGACCTTCCGTGGAAATGCTGTCGCAGGGGACGATTTTGACCACCTGCATTTTTCCCGTGGTGAGTGTACCCGTTTTATCAAAAACCATTTGCTTTACGCCGTACAGGCTTTCCAGAACGCTTCCGCCCTTGACCAATACGCCCTTTCTTGCAGCTGCACCCACGCCGCCAAAATAGGTAAGCGGCACAGAGATAACAAGCGCACACGGGCAGGAAATAACCAGAAAGCTGAGCGCACGGTAGCCCCACACAGACAAATCTCCGCCAAACAGCAGGGGTACAAAGGCAACCATAAGCGCCAATGCAACGACAATGGGCGTATATACACGGGCAAATTTGGTGATAAAGCCCTCTGCCTTTGCCTTTTGTGCGCTTGCGGACTGCACAAGCTCTAAAATACGTGTTGCGGTGGATTTTTCAAACTCTGCCGTAACCTCTACCGTGATTGCACCGTTTAAGTTGATACAGCCGCTCAGAACGGAATCTCCCTCTGTAACCTCCAGCGGAAGAGATTCTCCGGTGAGTGCAGAGGCATCAATCTGAGAGCTTCCCTCTACCACCACGCCGTCTAACGGAATTCTTTCGCCTGCACGCACCAGCACGCATTCACCCTCCCCAACGGTACGGGCGTCCACACGCTGTATGCGCTCGCCCACAAGCAGATTTACCTCATCCGGAAGAATTTCCATCAGGCTGTTGATGGACTTGCGTGAGCGCTTTACGGCAAAATCAGAGAAAAATTCCCCAAGCGTATAAAGCAGCATAACGGCAACAGCCTCGGTATACTCGCCCATTACAGAGGCGCCTACACTTGCAATTGCCATCAAAAAGTTTTCGTCAAACACCTGCCCGTGCAGAATGTTGCGCAATGCCTTCACCAAAACAGGAAGCCCCACGGGAAGATATGCAAACGCAAAAAGCACGAGATTCAGCCACGTTGGCTTCCGGATACACAGGGCAAGCACAAGAAAAACAGAGCTGATAGCCATCTGTATCACAGGCATCAGCCAGAACGGAAGAGCCTGTAAGCGTTCCTTAAAGCCCGACTTTTTCTCCCTTTCCTTCTCCGCCTTTTTCGCCTCTGCTCCGTCTGCTATCGGCAATTCATGCTCGATATGCACGTGCCTTGGCGTTTTTTTCTGAAAAGAAGAAGCACGCACGGCTCCCTCCCCCACGGTTGCCTCGGGATTGGTGATAGCCGCAACCTGCACAATACGGGCAAAGATTGCCTGCTCGTCTGCTCCCTCCTCGTATTCCACATTCAGCGTTTCGGCAAGAAAATCGATGCTCGCAGAGGAAATACCGTTTAGCCGCTCGATTGCGGCGGCAAGCTTTGCCGCACATACGGCGCAATCTAAGCCTACAATGGGATATTGCTTTTTCATTGCCCCTCCCTGATATGCGTAAGCGCAAGCTCGATGATAGAATAGATATGATGGTCGTCAAGCGAATAAAAAACAGACTTTCCCTCTCTGCGCGCTTTAAGCACATGGTTATCCTTAAGCAGGCGCAGATGATGGGAGGTAGCACTTTGCATTGCCCCCGTGTTTGCCTGGATGTCGCACACACAGCGCTCGCCGCCAAAAAGGGTGAACAGGATTTTTAAGCGAGCAGGGTCACCAAGCAACGAAAAGAGCTTGCTCATCTCCTCTACCTCGCTGACGGCAGGAATATCCGCCTGATGCATTTGTGTCTGATGTCTTTCGTCACAGCAAATTTTTTCCTTCATACAATCCTCATATTAACATATTGATATATTTTAATATGTTTATATATTACCACGTATTCCTGCTTCTGTCAAGCATTTTTCATTCGCTTACAAAAAAATTTCTTTGCAAAAAATCTCTGCCTTCTATGGCTTCGCAAAAAAAAGAAAGGGAAGCCCTACAATGCTCCCCTCGACGCACAAATTCAAAACCGCATGATCGCCTTCAAAAAATAATGATATTTTTGCATTTCTTACCGCAGGCAAAAGCAAACCGAAAGAGAGTTTTTTAAGAAAAATCCCCCTCTTTTTACCTAACGGAAAAAGCAAAAAAGAAGTGCTTAAAAACCAACAAAAAAGGCTTACAGCAAAAGAAAAGCACGCTGTAAGCCTTAAATTTAGCCCGTTTTTGAACAAAACAGCATAGATAAGTATTTCATCGAAGCGCATCAAGCAGCGCAGAAAAAGCATCAGTCATATCTCCACGAAGCACAAGGGACGCACGTGCATCTGCAGACGTCGCAGTCTTGTTCAGTACAATAATTTTACCGCGGTAATCGCTGACAAAGCCTGCCGCAGGGTACACGTTGAGTGAGGTGCCTGCAACAATCAGAAGCTCTGCCTCACCGATGTATTCCGTTGCATCACGGATGGCATCCTCGGGAAGCTGCTCTCCGTACAAAACGACCTCAGGCTTCACGACACCGCCGCACATCGGGCAAAGCGGCACGCCCTCACCGCGCAAAACATCCTGCAAGGACACCTCGTGTCTGCATACGGTGCAGGTGTTGCGATGCACACTGCCGTGTAGCTCGCTCACCCTTTTACTGCCTGCCGCCTGATGCAGTCCGTCTATATTCTGCGTTACAACACCCGTAAGCAAGCCCATCTGCTCTAAGCGCGCCAAGGCATAGTGCGTGGCGTTTGGCTTTGCATCGGGATAGAGCATCTTGCTTTTATAAAATGCGTAGAACGCTTTGGGATAGCGTGCAAAGAAGGGTGCAGACAAAACCGTTTCGGGAGGAATCTCTCCACCCTCTGTAAACAGACCTGCCGCACCGCGGAAATCGGGAATGCCGCTTGCGGTTGAAACCCCTGCGCCCCCGAAGAAGGCAATTTTTTTACTTTGTAAAACCGTTTGAATAAACCCTGAATACATCCTGCTTCCCTCCCTAATATCTGATGCAACGCAAACGAAGCTTTCCTCTTTTTGAGGCACCCAGCTCCTCTGCCGCCTCTGCCATACCGAAGCCACGAAGCACAAGTCTGCACGGAAGAGTGAGCCGCCGCTCGGGCTTTAAGCAAATTTCACCGTTGACACGAAGCAAGCCCCTTTCAATAAGCGTTAACGCCTGCTCGCGCGAAAGATGAAACAGCGCACATACAACGCAGTCCGCACGAAGCGAGGTGACCGAAACCGTGACCTCCTCCGTTTTCCCTTCCTCACACACCACGTCCTCTAAGCCTACCGCCGTTGCCGTGCATCCGGTACGGGAAACACCGTCGATATTCTGCACGAGATAATCTGCCATTTCGGGCACGGTGAACAGATACGCCCCGCCCTCCACGGGCAATATATCCCCGATTACGTCACGCTCGATGCCAAGCGACATAAGCGAGCCAAGATAATCCCTGTGCGAGTATTTTTTGCCATCGTGCGCACGGAGATACAGCGCACGCACCGCTGATTCCTCCGAAACGGAAAAATACGCCGAGGGCAGAGCACAGATGCGCACCCTTTCGGCGTTTTCCCTTCCGCCGAGCAGGGCAAGCTCCAGCCCCTGCACACGCGCTATGGCAAGCGCCCTTTCGGCATCCTCTGCCGAAACAAAGGGAGTAAAGAAGGGTCTGCCCCGCTTTTGCGCTCTTTCGCATAATTCTTCAACTGTATCACGAATATCCATAGCCTTATTATAACACGCTCTGATAGAAAAAGCAAAGAAAACACAAACCTGCCCACGGTTTATTTTTCCGCATAAAAAACGGCGCAGCCATAAAGCAAGCCACGCCGTGAAAAATAGAATCTGACTGCAAGCAGGATATCAATCCAGCTCAAAGGCGCCCGTATACAGACGGT
>JAFQWR010000112.1 GCA_017407365.1 Clostridia bacterium | reverse complement strand
TTTGCGCCCTGGCTGATTGCCATTTTCAGCGCAGAGCCAATGCCGCCGCCGATGATTGCCTGCGGTGCGAAGGCGTATTTGAATATCATACCGATCGCCTCGGGCAGAACGGTGATTCTGCTGCATATAATAGTCAGTCCGCCGATGATGTAAATCACCGCCATAACGGGCACCAGCTTTTCGGTAACGGAGGCAATCCTTGATACGCCGCCGATAAAGATAATGCCTGCAAGCACCGCCACAATCAGACCGATCACCCACGGAGCAATGCCCGTCGTTTCGTTCACGGTGCCTGCAATGGAATTGGATTGCACCATAGAGCCCACAAAGCCAAGGGCAATGACTGCCGAAACGGCAAAGAAGCCGGATAAAAATTTACCGAATTTGCCCTTGAATGCCTTTTTGATGTAGTAGATGGGGCCGCCGCTGATGCTTCCGTCCTCATTGACCTCACGGGTACGCTGAGCCAGCACCGCCTCAGAGTAGTTGGTTGCCATACCAAAAAAGGCAATCACCCACATCCAGAAAATCGCACCCGGGCCGCCTGCCAATATGGCACCGCTTGCGCCGATGATATTGCCCGTGCCAACCTGCGCCGCAACTGCCGCAGTAAACGCCTGAAAGGAGCTCATACCGCTCTTTTCCTTACCGCCCACCAGCTTTATATTGCCAAAAACCTGCTTTAAGCCCTGATGAAAGCACCGCACCTGCACAAACCTTGTTTTCACTGAATAAAAAATGCCCACGCCAACAAGCAGAATCACCAGAATGTAATCTGATAAATAGGCGTTGACTGTGGCTACCACGCGGTATATCGCATCTATAAGCCGATCCATTGTTCTCTCCTTAAAAAAATAAAGCTACCATCGGTGATGCGCAGCTCCAAAGAAAACAGAAACAGAATACGTTATGCTCCGTCCTTTTGCCTGAGAGATTCGGGGCAAGCCCCTTGCACCTTCGGCACTCTTAAAAGAGATTCTCCGGAATTTCTCCGCTTACAGTTTTTAAGCAATTCTGCAAGCATCACTGAATGGTGCTTTCAGTATAGCACAAAAGCGGAATTTTGTCAACAAAACCAAACAGGCTTTTCTCGGTGGCTTATAAAAATACCTGCGCACCTCTTATGCAGAGTAAAGCCTGAGCACCTCTTATGCAGAGTAAAGCCGTAAGCACTTCTACTGAAAGACCGTAAAGCCTGCGCAATCTTTTGTTAGGCTTCTCCGTAAGGCTATTTTTCGCATAGGCTATCAAAGAGCCTTGGATCCTGTGCAAAACGGAATCAGCGCTTTTGCATTCTGTTATGTGAGGGCGTTTTCTCCCCGTTTCTGCGTAAAAAAGGGGGTTTTTTGTGTAACTTTCCGCCATTCACAGCCGTATATCGTGCATAAGGTTTTTTTGCGGTTGCATTTTGTGGAGTTTTGTGGTATAATAATAGGAAATAGAAAGTGGGTTATTGTAACCTGCTTGCAATCTCTGCAACCACAGGAGGCTTTTTTGAGTACGCTTTACACCACGGCAACGCTGTTCTTGGGTTTATCCTTTGACATCTCCGAGCCCGTGATCAAAACTGAATACCGTACAGATTCCATCACCTAACGCGAGCTGCGCTTTTTCGCAGGCGAGGGATTGCAGACAGAGGTGGCGGCTGTGTTCGTCTACCCCGAAAGCAAGTCGGGCAAGGTGCCTGCCGTGCTGCTGCTACCCGACCCTGATGCCAAAATAGAGCAGGAGGTGCTTGCGTACTTTGCCTTGCAGGGCTACGCCGTGATGTGGTTCGACCTCTGCGGAAAGAAAAAGGAGGAAACGGAGCTTTACACCCGTTACCCCGATTTTTTGAGCTATGCCAATGCAAGCGAGGCTACCTTCCAATTAGAGGACGTGCGTAAAACCGCTTGGTTCGAGTGGATTCGTCTTTCCAGGTGCGCACTCACCGCAACGCTGTCACAGCCCGAATGCAACGGGCAGGTGGCGGCTGTTGCAATGCGCAAGGGGGGAGAGCTGCTCTTTCCCATGCTTGCCACCGACGAGCGGCTTACTGCGGGCGTGTGTATGGATTATCCCGGCAGAAGCAAGGCGCCCGATTTAAGTCTTACCAAAACGGAATCCGTCGATGCCCTGCGCACGTATTATACCTGCGTGTCAGAGGATGCCTACGCCGCACTCATCGAAAAGCCCCTGCTGTTTTTGTACGGCACCAATGCCGACCATACCCCGCCGCTTCCTGACGGAAAGCAGATAAAATACACGGCAGAAGAGGCGTCCGAGCACCTGAATTACGACTGGCTGAAGCGTGCCGAC
>JAFQWR010000111.1 GCA_017407365.1 Clostridia bacterium | reverse complement strand
GACGAATCAGCTCCTCTCCGCCTTGATCAAGGGAAAAATACAGATGATTCTGCACCTGATTGCAGGCATTCAATAGCAGCAACACGGCTCTGCCACGCGGCAACGGATGCCTTTTGAAATACTCCAAAAGACGCTTCGGGCTGTTAACCGCCTCGCCGCAATCCTTTTCCTGACGGATATGCGTTTTCAGCTCACCCAAAAGCTTGATTAACACAGCGGTATGCTCACCCACGCCCTCTACCAGCATCAGATCGCCGATATCTGCCTGAAAAACACCTGAAAGCGAACCAAAATTCTGAATCAGGCGATGCGCAAGGGCGTTGGTATCCTTTTGCGGAATCGCAAAAAAGAGCATAATCTCCAGAACCTGATGCGGGTCGTAATCGTGAAAATCCAATCGCTTCAAAAAGCGTTCCTTTACACGTGAGCGATGGTTTTTATGAACATTTTCCTTAACAAGCTCACTCATACCGCACCCCGATCTTAGGCAAGGGCTTTCCTTTTGCAATCTCCTGCATAACCCCCTCGCGCTTAAAGCTTTGCCATTTCTGTGCGGCAAAAAGAAGGTGATCCAGACGATAAATGCCCATTGCATAAAAATAATCAAACAGCGACTGCGTCATTGCTACGTCCGCTTCGCTGGGATACAAGCTACCGGAAGGATGATTGTGTGCAAGAATAAAATACCTTGCTCCGCTCACAAGCAATTCCTTCGTGAGACGGTGCAGCTCTACCTTGGCTGAATCCCCCACGCCGTAGGAATGCCGAAAGGTTTTGATTTCCTTTCCGTCGGAGTCAAGCAAAAGGACGTAGATTTCTTCCTCGCGCAGATTGCCTGTGCTGAATTGCATACGCGCCACAGCCTCCTCTACGGTGGTGATGGCTTGCGGTGCAATTACCTCGTCGTAGCGGGAAAGCGCCTGCACTGCTTTCAGTAAAAACGCTGCAGAAGGGCTCATACCCTTTATTGACCGAAGCTCTGCATAGCCTGCTTCAAAAATATTTTCTAACGACCCAAAGGTGGAAAGAAGGCTGTTTGCCGCCTCTTCCTCATCTCTCACATTGCCGTATAAAAATAAAAGACGCAAGATTTCAGAGGAAGACAGCCCGTGCAAGCCGTTGGCTTGCAGATACTCTTTTTTGCATTCCTCTTTTTTTCTTGCGTCCATGTTTATTTTCCTCGCTTACGCATGATAAGCAAAACAGTAATACATAAAACAACACAACCGCCCATAATTATGGGAAGCGTATAGCCTTTATCCTGTTTTTGTAATTGGATAACCGTTTCGCCGCTGTCATCCGTCTTTTGTTGACTGTCATCCGTCTTTTGTTGACTGTCATCCGTCTTTTGTTGACTGTCATCCGATTCTTCCGGCAAAAGCCCTTGATTGAGCGATAGCGAAAAAATGCTTACACGGTCTGTTTTATCGGTATTGCCGTTGCTCGAAACAGCAAGGCCCATTACGTATTGCGCGGCACTTTCGCCCGCAACAGCAAAGGATTTGCTTTGCTCACCCTGCGCAACCGTAACGTTTAAGCCCTCTTGCGTAAAGGTAGCCTCAACCGAAAACGCGCCTTCATCTAAGCTGCACATGGCAGGCAAGCTGCTATACTCGGGCAAGGGATCGTCCTTTTCGGTGCGGACAAAGAGAACACAGGGCTTTATACCACCCTCTGACAGGCGATAGCAATAACGCAGAATATAAGCGTGTGTACCGCTGTCTAATACTATATCGAAATACGGATCGTACTTCAATGTTTTTTCGTTTAATTCGGGCAAAACTTCAGCATAAAAGCCTTTTTCTACAAGCGGAGAAACTGAAAAATACGCCTGCGCATTCCCCGTTTCCGCCTGCAAAACACAGCCCTTTTCCACAGCTTCAATGCTACCTCCCTGCTCTACCGTTACGGTCGGCGCCTCAGCAAAGGCGGTTGCACCCGTAACAAGAAGAGAAAGGATACCTATGATGATAATCAGCCTTTTCATTCGTCCCGCGCCGCAAGCATCGACTTCACCTTCATCAGACGAATCAGGTTGCCACGCTCGTTTTCATCCAGCTTCATGGTGATATCATGAATTGTTTCTTCCATCTGCGGAATCATAACATATTCCAATGCATTTACACGGCGTTTGTTTTTCTCGATTTCAATGGCAAGCATATTGCACGCCTTTTCCACCTCAGCAAGACGCACGAGCTGTACAAGCAGCATATTCAGACGTACGATGGCTTCATCCGCCTCTGCCGTTACGGTTGCAAAGGAATAGGGGAAGCTTTCGGCAGCCTCCTCCTTCACAACGGAAATAGAGGGCACCTCTACACTCATAATATTTTTGGTAGAGCAATTCAGCGTAACGCTTGCCGACGGCATCATAATCGCCTCACCCAAAGCCTCGGGGCTGGTGAGACTGCCTGCAAACAAGAAGGCTTTTAAGGCGCTCGAAAGCTCCGCCTCTACCTCTTCTCTTAACCGCTTATTCTCACGGATAAGATCTGTGAAGCGACGGATCATTTCGTCTGATTTATCTTTGAGCAATTTGTGCCCACGGGAAGCCGTTTTAAGGCGCGCCTTCAGACGCTTCAGCTCCATACGCGTGGGATTCACTCTCATAACAGCCATAAGGGTGACTCCTTGTTATTCGTTGGCTTTGTAGTATTTATCCAGATATTCGTCGCGGCAACGCTTCAGCTCGGAGCGGGGGAGTAAGCCAAGAAGCTCCCAACCGAGATCCAGTGTTTCGATGATAGAACGGTTTTGGGTAAAGCCCTGAGAAACATATTTTTCTTCGAATTCACCCGCAAACTGCGCATAAAGACGGTCTGTTTCGGAAAGAGCCGCATCACCCAGAATGGCAGAAAGCTCCTTTGCCTCCTTTCCGCGTGCATACGCCGCAAACAGCTGGTTCATAAGATCTGCATGATCCTCTCTCGTTTTGTTTCTGCCGATACCCTTATCCTTCAGACGGGAAAGGGAGGGTAAAACGTCTACGGGAGGGGTAACACCCTTTTTGTAAAGCTCACGCGAGAGAATAATCTGCCCCTCGGTGATATACCCCGTAAGGTCGGGGATGGGGTGCGTTTTATCATCCTCGG
>JAFQWR010000110.1 GCA_017407365.1 Clostridia bacterium | reverse complement strand
TTTTGTTTTCCATAATCTACGCTTCTCCTTATCAGCCATGTAAATGCTTGTATAAAACCATAATGATACGGAAGGTAACCGCATCAGAAAAACGACGGATATTCAAGCCCATTGCGCGCTCAATTTTATCCAGACGATACATCAGGGTATTTCTGTGCATATATAGATGACGCGATGTTTCACTTATATTCAGGCTGTTATTCAAAAACTCCTCAGCGGTATTCATCATTTCAGCATCACTTAAAATATCTTTTGCTGTGGAATCTAACAGAACGTCGAGGTATTGCTGTAAAACCTCATCGGGAATATCCTCAATCATACGAATCATGATATATTCCTTATAGCTGTGAATGGGCGTTTTGCTGTTTGTCTGAATACCCATCCTGAGCGCACTCAGCGACTGAGAATAGCTGCTTGCAAGGTCGTAAAGTGATTTTGCCATACTGCCAACGCCAATATTTACCTTTATGCCAAGCTCCTGCAAAATAGTAGCATACAGCTGTTCAGCAAGATCGAGCGCAGATTGATAATCTCCGTCAGAAAGCATAAAACTGACGTAAGCAATGGTTTTTTCTTCCATAATAATAGGAGAATCCTGCTCATATTCAGAATAATGCGTAAGTAGATTAAAGACCTCTGCTTCTACATCCTTATCACAGGAAATTGCAAGCACAAAAATTCCAACAGGAGGAATCTGATAACGGGCAATCAGATAGTCAATCTGAGCCCTTGTCATTCTACCCAACAATATCGATTTCACACCGTCAGCGCGACTGAGATTGTCGTTTGCCACCGTTAAATCGTTTTCGATCAAAGCAGAAAGCATAATTGCATAATTACGCGTGGTATCGTTGGCACCCATAATAACAGCAACATACGTTTCACTGACTACTCCAATCAAAAAATAGGTAAGAGAATTTTCTTCATCCAGGTAAACGCCTTGCTTAAACTCAGAAAAAGGATGACTGACGTATTCATACGTGGGCTTCTCACGACGTTCTGTAAGCAATTCACCTGTAACAGAATAAACGTCAGCATGAATACCTGTTTTTTGTTCAAGCTCTGTAACTATACGTAAAAGTTTGCTTTTCATAAAAAAATCCTCAATCGAAATCAGAAATGATTCCCTTTTTCAGCTCGTCTACCGTACGGTAGAAACGACTTGCTCCTACAAGACGCAAATCTGCTTCCGTACGAAAGCCCCAAAGAACACCTGCATAATGCATACCGCTTGTCTGCGTTACAAGAAAATCCGGCTCTCCGTCACCGACCATAACCGTCTCTTCGGGCTCTACTTCAAGCTTATCCATAATAAACCGAGCAGGAGCAGGGTCCGGCTTTGACGGAAATTCATCTCTTAAACCAAGCACATAATCGAATATACCCGGAAATTTTGCATCAATCAGCATCTGAGCTGTTTTATCACATTTGTTGGTAAACACACCAAGCTTATAGCCAAGTGCTTTTAGCTCGTTCAGAAGCTCAGCAATACCCTCGTAGGGAGCGCAAGCATCACATTCATGCGAAAAGCAATAATCACGGTAGAACGCAAGACACCGCTCTAATGTTTCATCATCCTGTACGTAGGGCGGTAAAATATTCCTTACAAAGCTTCTTGCGCTGTTTCCCAGACCTACACGGATTTCCTCATCGGAAGCCATGGGAAAGCCAAAATGCTCCATTGTGTGATTGACAAAGCTTTTTTTTGCATGAAAGGTATCTAAAAGAGTTCCGTCAAGATCAAAAATAACCGCTTTGATCATTACATTCTCTCTACTGTCTTAACGCCAATTAAGCCTAAGCCGGTTTTTAATACGTGCATGGTTGCCTTGGTTAAAGCAAGTCTCTTTTGCATTACACCTTCCGCTTCACCAATGATACGGCAATCGAAATAGAATTTATTATACGCCTGCGCAATATCAACCATAAGACGGGTAATAAAGGAGGGCTCATATTTTGTTGCCGCATCACGGACAACCGAGGGGAAGGTTCCCAGAATTGTAATCAGTGCGCGCTCGGGCTCAGCAACCTCGCTGAAATCTGCTTTTGAAATATCAAATTCCGCCTTGGAAAGTACACTGTTGCAGCGAGCATAGGTATATTGAACGTACGGGCCCGTTTCGCCGTCGAAATTTAATACACGGTCGTAGCTGAATGTGATATCCTTAATGCGGCTACCGTAGAGCGTGGAAAATACAATAGCACCAACGCCGACCTTTTCAGCGATTTCATCAGCATTTTCAAGATCGGGGTTTTTGGTATGAATGATTTCCCCTGCACGCTGAATTGCACGCTTTAATACATCCTCTAAAAATACAACCTTACCGTGACGGGTGGACATAGAGCCACCCTCCTCAAGCGAAACCATACCAAAAGCAACGTGAACGAGATCCTTTGCCCACTCGTAGCCCATCAGCTCAATAACCTTAAAGAATTGCTTAAAATGCAGATTTTGCTGATATGCAACAACATAAAGGCATTTATCAAAATGATAATTTGCCTTACGGTAAAAGGCTGCAGCCATATCACGTGTTGCGTACAGCGAACCGCCGTCTGCCCTGACAAGAAGGCAGGGGGGCATTCCGTACTCCTCTAAATCCACAACCTGTGCTCCCTCGCTGACCTTAATCATATTTTTCTGATTCAGCTCATCTAAAACAGGCTGCATTTTATCGCTGTAAAAGCTTTCGCCGTTGTAGC
>JAFQWR010000011.1 GCA_017407365.1 Clostridia bacterium | reverse complement strand
GGTGTAGATAAATACACCAAGATTTCTTTCAAGCGCAGGGTCCCATATCTCCTGCGCAATCGAAAGCATTTTATCTGCATTTTCCGCACTGTTATCCGGGCCTACTGCCATAACTCCATCAATATCGGCTTCTTGCATCCATGCAAACTGTTGCTTGGTGATGGCAAATTCGTTGCCCCAGACGGGTACGGTAATCATTATGTTAGAGGGCTTCTTGCCTCCCACCTTCACGGAGCAGGTAGCAGAGAGTCCGCTGGCTTCGTCCGCAACGGTAATCTCTGTGCTTCCCTCACTCATGCCCATCACGGTGCCGTCCTCAGAAACTGCGGCAACCGACGGATCAAGAGAGGTGTAGGCTACGGAATCAAGATTGGTGTTAACAGAGGAGGGCAAAATCCTTTCGCTTCCGCCTACGCTCAGCCACAGATTGTCTTTCATAAGTATAAGCTCCTTGGTATAGCTTCCGTAGATTTCAAATTCCGAAATTTCACACACCCGGTCGTTTCCGTCCTTTTCCTCTGAAAGCCTTGTAACGGTCAGGCGTACATAACGGGCGTGCTCTGACGGAAAATCAAAGGCTCTTACCTCGTTTCGCAAGGTGTCGCCCGTAACGGTGGCGACAGATTGCCATTGTGAGCCGTCTATCGAAAGGCTCAGCTCGTAGTCTGAGGGAAAGCAGATAGCGCCGTTGCCGCGCGGATACAGCTTGATTCCGCAAACGGAGGCTTTTCCCTCAAGGTCCACGGTTGCGGTGATAGAAACCTCACGCCGGCTGTGTTTCTGCGAACGCCAGCCAAGCGATTCTCCCTCGGGCAGAGGCCAGCTTTCCATCTTGCTTCCGTCCGTTAAAAAGCGACTGCGCCATGCGCCCTCGGGGTCATCCCACACAGAGCTGACGGTGACGCTTCTTCCTATGGCAATATTGGTGTCAGCGCTGTTTGCATTTGACAGGCCGACCAAAGTGAGGTCTGCTTGCCCAAAAAGCAACAGAGCTATAAGCAGAAGGCAGTAAGCTTTCAAAAAGTGACTTTTCATAAAGTTCTCCTTTTTTTCAAAAAAAGTTGAGGGTATTCAGTTTGTAGTCTTGACAAAATACCTGTATAAGAGTATTATATAATAATGGATGGCGATTGTCAATTCTTCCGTTGTTTTCAAAATGTGATATAACTTTCACTATGTGACAATGCAAAAGGAGAGGGGGATATATGAGCGTAAATAACGGTAGGGTGCTTACCCGATATTCCGTTGAGGTCTATAAGCCTAAGGCGTTTTTGCCGCGATATTTTGCCTACGTGCATTCCATTGCGGAATCCTGTGAATACTATTCCTACGGCACGCTCCGCCAAACGGAGGAGCATTGTATTTTTCACTACACGCTACGGGGAAGAGGAATCTGCTCCAATGCAAGCGGAGCCTATGATGTGTTGCCCGGGCAGGGCTTTCTGTCCATCATCAACGACCCTCTTTCAGGGTATGCTTATCCTCAGAACGGCGTAGAGGAGTGGGAATTTGTTTGCTTTTGCTTTGTCGGCGGCAACTGTATGGAGATTGTTCGTGAGATGATCGATCAGCACGGTGCGGTATATTCCCTTCCGTCCGAAGCTCCCTTGCTCCGTATGCTGTGCGACGAGGAGCATTGGCAGAATGCCGCGCCCCTATCGGCAATCGAAAACGCAAGGCTTTTTTACGATCTCATTTCCTTGCTTAATCGCTCAGTTGAGAAAAAACCACCGGTGCTGTTTTCTTATTACGTGACCGAAGCCAAGCGGTTGGTCGGTCAAAGAATTGAGCAAAATCCTACGGTAGAAGAGATTGCTTCCGAAATCGGTGTTTCCAGGGAGTATCTCTCCCGTGTTTTCCGCACCGAAATGGGAAAATGTATAAAGGATTATTTTAAGGAAGAGCGATTGCTGTGTGCGTGTCGCTTGTTAAAGGATACCGATCTTTCCGTAAAACAGATTGCTTTTCGTATGTGCTTCAGCTCTTCTGCAAACTTTACTCGCTTTTTTTCCTCGGCAATGGGTATTCCGCCTCTTGCGTTTCGGAAAAACGGTGTAATGCCCGAGCTTTCGTAATGACAGCTGTTTGCTTTGTGCGATACGGGTAGCGTAGGGTGTTTATTTTTAATAACCTTGTAGATAGAAAAAACCTTGCTTTCTCTTAAAGCAAGGTTTTTGTTGTTATAGTAAGAATGTATCTTGCAGACAGAAGCCGTGCTGTTTTTCGGTGGGATTACAGCTGCCAATCCACGGGGCTGATTCCGTGTGCGGTGAGATATTCGTTTGTTTTGGAATAGTGCCTGCAACCGAAAAATCCGCCGTAGGCAGATAGCGGTGAGGGGTGCACGCTTTCCAGCACTAAGTGTCTGGAGGTATCTATCAAGGGCTTTTTGCTTCTGGCATTTCCGCCCCAAAGCAAAAACACCACGTTTTGCTTGTTTTCCGAAATCAGGTGGATGACGCTGTCGGTAAACCAAGCCCAGCCGCATTTGCTGTGCGAGTTTGCCTGATGTGCACGCACGCTTAAGGAGGTATTCAGAAGCAGTACGCCCTGCTTGGCCCATGCAGTCAGGTTGCCCGAGGTGGGTATTTCACAGCCAAGGTCGCTCTTTAACTCCTTCAGCATATTTTCCAGCGAGGGCGGCTTGGGTACGCCGTCCTGTACCGAAAAGCACAGCCCGTGCGCCTGCCCTACGTTGTGGTAGGGGTCCTGACCGAGCAGCACCACCTTCACGTCCTTCCACTGCGTGTAGCGGAAGCAGTTATACAGGTCGTACATATCCGGGTAGACGGTATGGTTTTTGTATTCCTCCATCAAAAAGCGTCTGATTTTTTGGTAGCGCTCGTCAGCAAACAACGGCGCAAGAATTTCATTCCAATCACCAAGATCGATCATAGAAAGTACCCCCGAATAACAAAGCGTAATTATATTGTATCATTTTTGCGTATCGCTGTCAAGATTTTCCCCTTTTATTTCTTAAGTGGGTATTTGCCTGCTAACCGGAGATGTATTCTGCATATACAAACGGTCGGTTATACGATAGTTGTCAAGGGCGTAAATGTGCTGTAATTATCTCTTCTGTTTGTGTAAATAGGGGAATCGTCAGAATTTTTTTGAAAAAAGCAGAGGATGTATTTGTTTTTGCAGAAAAAAATAAAAGGCAGAGCGGTTTTCCCTCTGCTTTTTTTGCGTCTTAACATATATAAGATGTCGTTTTTTATTGGCTAAAAAATAAAAAGATCATCTTTTTTTTGAATTTTACCAATAAAACATATCGCCCAGGTGTATATATATTAGAGGGCTGTATGCTCCTAAGGTTTTCGCGAATTGAAGGATAAACTCTTCAGTATAAAAAAGAGGAAAGGCATACTGAGAGCTATCCCCTCATGCTTTTTTATCGCAAAGCCTTACATCTTATATATGTAAAGGTGAAAAAGGTGATAATTGAACAGATGATTATCTGTAAATAATAAACGGAGGTAAAAAATGAAACGAGCAAAAAAGAAAGGCTTTACACTGGTTGAGCTGATCATTGTAATCGCCATCATCGGTGTGCTTGCGGCTGTTCTGATTCCTACCTTTGCGGGTGTTATCGACAAAGCAAACCTTGCAGGCGATCGTGCAGAGCTTAAGCAGATGAATACCACTCTTGCTACAAAACGTGTCCTCGATGATGTGTCCTATTACGAGGCAGCAGAGGTTCAGCGTATTTTATTGGCAGAGGGCTACACACTTTCTGCCCGTGCTAAGGAGTATAGCTTCTGGTACGATCGTGCTACCAATAAGGTGGAGCTTCTCACGGCAGATGAGGCGTTTGGTGAAAGAATCGGTAGCGCAGGCATGGTAGCCTACGCAGACGGTGAAGGAACGGAGTATACGGCAAACCGTATCGAGGCGCTTTCTCCCACCCGTCCCAGCTATTTGTATATTGATACCACTCAAAATGCATTGGGTAATGCAATCGAAGTCTACCGTAATCTTGTAACGGTAGCGAAGAATAGCTTGGAAGGCAATCCCACACAGGATCAGACGGTTGCAAAAATGACGGCAATTTACGAGGAACAGCAGGAGGCAGCCCTTGCGGCATTCCCCTACACCGCATTGCAGGCAAGTCTTGCAAACTTCTCGCCTGCAAAGTCCATTTACGTGGATGAGGATGGCTTCTATACTGCTATCAGCCCCGAGGCATCCAGCATAACGGCGAAGCACATGATTTTTATGGATCAGCTTCATACCGTTCCCAAGTGCGATCTTCCCGTAAGCAACATACAGGTTGGTAGTCTGGTAGAGGTTCCTGCCAGCGTATTGAGCGTGCAGGCAGGCGCGTTTACCAAGCTTTCCAACACCCGTATCAAGGCGGCAAGAGCCAATCAGTTTGTAGCGGGTAGCCTGGCAGACGGCATCGAGATCGATTTCACAGATTTAGATGGCAGCTTATATCAGACGCTCGTGCTTTCCGATTACTATACCGGTAGCAATGCGCAGATCCGTCACTATTTTAATACAGAAAACGGAAAATCCAACGTTACGGTAACCACCGCCACTACGCTTGTTGCAGAGGAAAGCCTGGAAAGCAAATTGATTAGAGATAATCTTGATCAAGCGAATATCTGTGCGCAATATCTTGTTCCCCGTTTCGATCTGAAGGGTGGAATTGACGGCAAGATCATTGAAGAAAACCAATTCTTCTTTGGCGATCTCAACGCTATCCAAAGCGAGGAGGCACTTGCGCGGTTTAACCTCACCTTCGCACAAAACGCCATCACCGGCAACGTAGTAGAGATTGTTGGTGCGGCAAGCTACGGAGATCACGTCTACCGTATGCAGCGCATCGGCTACTTTACCCGTGTTGCTGCTTGGGTAGACAGCACGGTTGGTATGCTTTCTGCAGACGATATTTTAGCAAATGTCGATCAGCGCGCGATCGTTGCTGTCCGCAATCCTGTATACGGTTACGAGTTTGCGAATCTTGCAGGTATGAAGGTGTATGCAGATTTCACCGTCAGCTGGAATAACAACGGCGCGCAAAGCAAGTCCTATCAGAAAGAGCTTATCGCAGGCACGGGAGATCACAAAGAGGATTTCATTTTCGATCTTAGTGCCCTGATCGGCGAAACCTACGACTACACGAAGGATTATTCCAACGAGAGCGGCTTCTCGGTTGCCATCAGTAAAATTACCGTTAAGGTCGGAGATACCGTTATCTTCGTTCAGTACGGTGAAAAATAATCAATAGGAGGACCTATTTTATGAAAAAGAAACTCGCACTCTGTTTCGCTCTGGCTGCGATTATGATCTTTGCCATGACCGGCTGCTTACAGCTGGAAGTGGTGGAAGCAAGCATTCAGATCGACGAGCTCCCCAAAACCACCTACTACGTAGGCGAATCGATGCCTTCCTTCAGCGTAAAGCTGATTGAAAACGAGGCAACCACAAAGGTGATTACCTATGGTGAGGATGAACTGCTGACGGTTTCCGGCTTCAGTACCGAAAACGTTGGTAAGTTTGAGGCAAAGGTCAGCTATCAGTATTCCAGCTCCAAGATCTTGTCGTTCACCTTCGAATACACGGTAACCGACGGTTTGCAATACGGCAGCGGCACCATGCTCGATCCTTATCAGCTGTACACCGCTTCCGACCTGATGCAGGCAATCAAGGATAATCAGGGCGCATACAAATACTACCGCTTAGAAAACAACCTCGACTTTGCAGGCGTTGATATGGCTGCGTATAATGCCGCTGTAGCAGGTACCACGTTTGCAGGTACGCTCGATGGCAACGGCTTCCAGATTGCAAACTTCCGTAATACTGCAGCTTATGCGGTAGAGGGCAAGAGCAACGAACAAATCAACGGTATCTTCTATCAGTTAGGTAACTTTACCGCTAAGGATCTTACCCTGTTCAATTGCTCGGTAGATCGCTCTGACGGTAAATACGTTGGTATTCTTGCATGGGGCAGCAAAGACCAAAATGTTTCATTCACGTTTGATAATGTAAACACCCGCGGCAATTCTTATGCCATTGCATCCTCTAACGTTGGTGGTCTTATCGGTAACGGCCGTGTTGGTGCAATTACGATTAAAAACTGCTCCAACGTTGCTGATGTTAAAGGTCAGGGTAACGGCGCAGGTGGCTTTGTTGGTACCACCAGCGGAACAACTGTTGTGATCGAAAACAGTGAAAACTCCGGTGATATTTCCGGTGCCTTCTGTATTGGCGGAATGATTGGTAACGGCTGTAACAGTGGCACGTATACCCTGAATAACGTTACGAACAGCGGAACGATTATTGCAAGTAATGCTTTTAGGGATAAAGGTATTAAGATAGGTGCAGTAATCGGTGGTGAAAGCAATGTTGGTGTAATAGAGAATACGAAAATCAATATCGTTGGCAATTATGAAAATAGCGGTGAGCTTTTTGTTCCTGCGCAGGATGTTGACTACAACACCTGGATCGATAACGATAATAATGCAATTAAGAGCATTGTTGCAATTGATATGGAATGGAAGGACGGTGTTCTTTCGGTTGCATCCGTAAACAATGCCGAAAGCTACGTTGTTACTACTTACGTATATGCCGGCACGCAAACCTCTGCCGAGAAAAAAGGCTTTGGTGCGGGCTTTACGCTGGTAAGCCAGGAAAAGGTTGCAGCGGCTTCTGAGATTACGATGCCCAAGTATGCAATGATCTTTGCTCGTTGCGGTGAAGATACCGAAGATTATGAATGCCGTCAGATGGAGGGCTATGAGGCTTACTTTACGGCAGGAGATGCAAAATGGGAGGGCAAGGCAACTATCACGCTTCCCGGCATTCCTGTAAAGGGTGAGATCTGCTGCATCGGTTACCCTGTAGCGAAAGCTTCCGTTTATGTCAGTGTGTATGCATACGGCGCCGATGGCTCTGTCCTTGCTACATCGACATTTGAATATACGTTAGAAGCATAATTTTCTGAACCAACCTCTGAAAGAGAGTGCCTATCGCACTCTCTTTTTTTTGCGTATTTTTGTATTCGCTGCTATTGCGCATATGTGCATAAGGCAAAAGAGGTCGCCGAATAAAGAAAGTTATTTGCTTCCGGCGCGAAACCCCATTGTATTTGTTGCTCTTCTTCCGCATTTTTCACTTTCATTTGCGGGTTTTTCCCTTTATTCGTTGCTATTTTGAAAAAATTATGCTATACTAATAAGAAGGTAAAAAAGAAACCTGAAAAGAAACGCAAACAGGAAGGGTATTCTATGAAAGACAATCGTACTCCCTATTATATCACCACCCCCATCTACTACCCCTCGGGCAATTGGCACGTAGGGCATTGCTATACCACGGTCATCTGCGATGCTCTTGCCCGTTTTCAGCGCATGGAGGGTAAGGATGTATTCTTTTTAACGGGTACGGACGAGCACGGTCAGAAGATTGAAAAGGCGGCAGAGAAGGCAGGTGTTACGCCCCAGGCGTATGTTGATAACCTCGCAGGCAATTTGCAGGATTTATGGCGCCTGCTCGACGTCACCTACGATAAATTTATCCGCACCACCGACCCCGAGCACGTAAAAACGGTGCAGAAAATCTTTAAGCAATTATACGATAACGGCGATATTTACAAGGCAGAATACACCGGCTGGTACTGCACGCCCTGTGAGTCCTTCTGGACGGAAACACAGGCAGAGGGCGGCAAATGCCCCGATTGCGGCAGACCGGTTGAGCTTGCCAAGGAGGAGGCGTATTTCTTCCGTCTTTCCAAGTATCAGGATGCCATCTTGAAGCATCTGGAGGAAAACCCCGAATTCCTGCAACCCAAAACCCGTGTCAACGAGATGATCAACAACTTCTTAAAGCCGGGGCTGAGCGATCTTTGCGTATCCCGCACCTCGTGCAAGTGGGGCATTCCCGTATCGTTCGACAAAAAGCATACCGTATACGTATGGATCGATGCACTTTCCAACTACATCTCTGCGCTTGGCTACGGCACCAAGGAAAATGCGCTCTTCCGTCGCTATTGGCCCGCTGACCTGCACATGACCGCAAAGGAAATCATTCGCTTCCATACCATCATCTGGCCCGCTATTTTAATGGCGCTGGGGCTCCCTCTTCCCAAAAAGGTATACGGCCACGGCTGGCTTTTAATGGGTGGAGATAAGCTCTCTAAGTCCAAAACGGAAAATGTGAAGAAGGACGTTGTAGATCCCTTCATTTTGGTGGATCGCTACGGCAGTGACGCTGTGCGCTACTATCTGCTGAGGGAAATTCCCTTCGGCGCAGACGGCACCTTCACCAACGAGGCGTTGCTCACGCGCATCAACAGCGACCTTTGCAACGATCTCGGCAACCTGCTTTCGCGCACCGTTTCGATGATTGCGCAGTACAACGGCGGAATCATCCCCGCGAAGGGCGAGGAGCAGGAATTAGACGAGGATCTGATCAGCCTGCTCTCCCGTGCAAAGGCAGAGGTTACGGCGAAATTAGACGCCTTAGACGTCCCCAACGCGCTTGCGGCGATCTTCCGTCTGATCTCTCGCGCCAACAAATACATTGACGAAACCACCCCCTGGCTTCTCAGCAAGGACCCTGCCAAAAAGGCGCGTCTGGATACCGTTCTGTATAACTTGGCAGAAACGCTCCGTATCTCTGCAATCCTGCTGATGCCCTTCCTGCCCAAGTCTGCACCC
>JAFQWR010000109.1 GCA_017407365.1 Clostridia bacterium | reverse complement strand
CGGTAGAGCAAAGGTTCCCGTTGTTTCCATCACGCAGGATAACGGCGAAAAGCTCGCAGCACACGCAAGCGGCACGCTTACCGTAAGCCGCGCGCAGGTGGCAGGTCCCTTTATGAGTGACTTCTCCTCGTGGGGCCCCGCTCCCGACCTTTCCATCAAGCCCGAGATCACCGCTCACGGCGGCGACATCTATGCGGCTGTGCCCGGTGAGGGCTACGACAGACTTTCGGGTACCTCGATGGCTGCGCCCAACCAGGCAGGCGTAACCGCACTCGTGCGTCAGTACGTAAAGGAAAACTTCCCCGAAATCGCACACGACAACGTAGCAGTATCGGCAATGACCTATCAGCTGATGATGTCCACCACCGATATCGCATACAACAAAAACGGCTTACCCTTCTTCGTGCGTAAGCAGGGCTCCGGTCTTGCAAACCTCGAGGAGACCACCTCCACCCCCGCATACATCCTCACCTACAACGAGGACGGCTCGGTGATGGATAAAACCAAGCTTGAGCTTGGCGATGACGTAAAGAAAACGGGTAAATACACCTTTACCTTCGGCATCAGAAACATCGGCAAGTCTTCGCTCACCTACGACGTAGGCGCAATTGTTATGACCGAGGGCGTAAGCGAAACCAAGACGCATCAGGGTGACACCACCGTAGATATGCAGGGTGTTCAGCTGGATGCAGGCATCAAGGTAGAAAGCGTGGCAAGCGGCACGAACAGCGGCAACACCGTCACGGTTGCGGCAGGTGCAACGGCGCAGGTAACCGCCACCATCACCCTCACCGACGAGGATAAAAAATATCTGGACGAATCGTTTGCAAACGGTATGTACGTAGAGGGCTTCGTAACGCTGGATGCAGTCAGCGGCACCGAAATCGACCTCAACGTATGCTACCTCACCTTCTATGGCGATTGGACGCAGGCACCTCTGTTCGATATCGATTACTTTGAAACGGACAAGGATGAGCTGGATGACTCCATCGACGCGGCAGATAAAACTCAGCCCGATACCTATGCAACCCGTCCCGTAGGCGGTATGTACGAGGATTACATCAGCTATCTCGGCAGCTACCACTTCAAGCAGAGTCCTTCCTCCACGAAGATTGCCGCAGACAGAAAATACATCTCGCTCAGCAATCAGGGAAGAGCAGTCAACAGCCTGCACTCCATCTACGCAGGTATGATCCGTAACGCAAAGCGCGTGGAAATCACCATTACCAATGCGGTTACCGGTGAGGTTGTATTCCGCAGCACCGAGCTCAATCAGCTTAAATCCCGTCACTACGGCTCCAACATTCTGGCAAGCTCCATCGACGTGGGTTTCAGCGTGGCAGAAAACAATCTGGAAAACAACACCCAATACCTTGTAAAGGTGCAGGGCTTCCTCGATTACGGTGACGGCGGCGAGTACACCAACAAAAACAACACCTTCGAGTTCCCCTTCGTAACCGACTTCCAGGCTCCCACCTTAGAGGGCGTGGAATTCTACACCGAATACGATAAGAACACCGAAAAGACCAAGCTCTTTGCCCGCATGAGTGTGTACGACAATCACTACTCCATGGGCTTCCAGGTAGGCCGCGTGCACGAGGGGCTCACCGCAGAGGGCGAAAAAGGCCTGATGCTCGAAACCTTCGGTCAGTACGTAACACCCATCTACTCTGAGTTCGGCGCCACCTCCGTGGTAACCTACGAGCTCACCGATTATATCGATCAGATCAAGGGCGCATACAACACCAACTCCTTCATCGTAGCCACCTACGACTACGCAATGAACGAGGCAATCTACGAGGTGCGCCTGCCCGACGGCATCAAGAGCGTATGCTTCGAGGAAGAGGAGGTTACCCTTTCTCCCAACGAAACGCACGTGTTAAAGCCCCTGCTGTATCCCGATGATACCTGGGCGGCAATGCTCGAATACGAAAGCGACAACGAGGATGTTGTGCGCGTAGTGAACGGCAAGCTGCTTGCAGTTGCCACCGGCGAAGCAACGGTAACCGCAAGAAGCACGGTATACGATGCCTCCACCACCCTTAAAGTTAAGGTTTTAGGCCCCGATGACCCCGGCTATAAGCGCTACGATAAGCCTGTTGCCGACGTATTCGGAATCACCGGCTATAAGTGCGAGAAGGTATTCTTCATGGTGAACTCCTCCGACCGCGATCTCGGTGTGGAGGGCGCAACCAGCATTCAGGATGTCACCTCGTTGAAGATGTTCCCCTCTGAGGCTGTCACCCTGCTGTATACGCTGAATGCGTACTACGATAAGGACGTTAAGGTTAAGTTTGAATCGAGTGACGACGAAATCGTCGGCGTAGACGAAAACGGCAAAATCACCGCTCTTGCAGAGGGCAATGCAAACGTAACCGTAACGGTTGAGATGGATGGCGAAAGCACCTTCTATTCGCAGACCATTTACATCACGGTTAAAACGCCCTACACCTCCGCTTCCGGCTATCTGCAAAGCTACAGAGGTATGGGCGGCACGGTAGATATCGGCGCAGACTTAAAGGGTATGCTCATCACGCATATCGATCAGTACGCCTTCTCCGGCTATAAGTACATCCCCAAGGACCTCGAAAACGGTGACGTCATCAACGACGAGGACCCCTACAACAGCAAGATCACCTATATCGGTGAAAACACCATCAAAAAGGTAATCATTCCCGAGGGCGTGGAAGAAATCGGCGTATTTGCCTTTGCGGGCCTTACCGCACTGGAAGAGGTTGTATTCCCCTCCACCCTTAAAAAGATTCAGCAGAGCGCGTTCCTTGGCTGTACCAAGCTGAAAAAGGTCAGCGGCCTCGAAAACGTTCAGTTCCTCAACCAGTCGGTATTCGAGGGCTGTGCCATCAACACCGTAGACCTCGACAGCGTCGTTGCAATCGGCAACAAGACGTTTAAGGACTGTAAGCTGGTTACCGTAGACCTGCCCGAAACGGCACAGTCCATCGGTATCGAGGCATTTGCAGACAATGCAAATTTAAGCGCAGTGACCATCCGCGCGGCTAAGGTTAAGCTTGGCTCCGGCGTGTTTGAGGGCTGCGGAAAGCTTTCCTCCATCTCGATCAATGCGGCGGTTATTCCCGCAAGCGCATTCGAGGGATGTGCGAAGCTCAGCAACGTAACGCTCGGCAAGGATGTATCCGTTATCGGTGCAAACGCCTTCCGCGGAACGGCAGTTTCCTCCTTCAACCTCTCGTCTGAAAACCAGGCGTTCTCTGTGGCTGAGGGCGGCAAGCTCCTTCTTTCGAAGGACGGCAAAACGCTCGCACTCGTTGCTCCCGGATACGGCACCACGCTCACCAACAACACGGTAGAGGCAGTAGGTGACTCCGCATTCTCGGGCAACAATACGCTTACCTTAGTCAACCTGCCCAACGTAACCGAAATCGGCGCATTCGCCTTCTATCATTGCAGCAAGCTGAGCAACATTTCCGTTGGCTCGCTCACCGCAGTTGGTGACTACGCCTTCTATGGCACGGCGCTCAAAAATGCTCCCGACCTTTCGGGCGTAAGCGTCATCGGCAGCTACGCATTTGCAAACTCCATGATCAAGTCGCTCAATATCGGCTCCTCCGAGCCCTTTGAGGGCGGCGCATACCGCACCGTAATCGGCGAGGGCGCCTTCCGTGATTGCGCTCTGCTTGCCGAGGTAACGGTTGGCAACGGCGTAAAAATCGGCAACTACGCATTTGCAGTAAATCACGACGAGCAGTATATGTTCGCCTCCACCCTGCAAACGCTCCGTATCGGCAGCTCGGTAGCAATCGGCGATGACGCATTCTACGGCGCACAGAGCCTGTATAGCCTCACGCTTGGCACCGACGTGCAGATTGGCAGCAGAGCATTCTTCAACACCGTTTCGCTCAAAAAAGCAGACCTTAGCGGCGTGACCGCAATCGGCGACTATGCGTTCAGCGGTCTGGTGCTCTCCTCTTATAACTCCTACGGTCAGGTAGTGGGCTACGTATTCAGAGCCTCCGGCATCACCGAGGCAAACCTCTCTGATGTGGCTCAGCTCGGCGAGGGTGCATTTATGTACTGCACCAACCTCGAAAGGGTTGTACTGAACGACAGCCTCACCGATATCCCCGATTTCACATTTGGCTACTGCCTTGCACTCAGCGACGTTTCGCTCGGTAAGGTGCTGACGGTTGGCGAGGCGGCATTTGCCTACACCGCACTTAGTGAGGCAGACCTCTCGTCTGCAACGGCAATCGGTAACAGCGCATTTGCGGCAGTCGGCTCTGAAGAGGACGCAAACAGCGTAAGCCTCACCTCCGTAACCTTAAATGCAAACGGTGTAACCGTGGGCGACGGCGCATTCAGCGGCAACCTTGCACTCAGCGAGGTAGAAAATATGGGTAAGGTAACCTACTTCGGTGCAAACGCCTTTGGCTTAACCGCAGTAGAGGTTGCAAACCTCACCTCCGCAACCTTCGTTGGCGATTATGCCTTTGCGGATTCCGCAGTAACCGAGGTAATCTTCGGTGAAAGCCTCACCTCCGTTGGTGATAACCCCTTCGTGGGCTGTGCGCTCGACGCATTCACCAAGGAAATTACGCAAACGACCAACGGCTACACCTACGTAACCGAAGAGGACACCTTCGTCATCAGCGAAAGCGTGAAGGTAGAGGGCGGCGCACTTTACAGCAAGGTGCCCACCGGTTGGGAGCTTGTAAGCTACCCCATCAACAAGTCCGATTTAAGCTACGCCGTAGCGGAAGGCACCGTACGTATTGCAAGCTATGCGTTTGCAGGCGTGCAGGCGCTGTCCAGCGTAGAGCTTCCCCTGTCGCTCGATGCAATCGGTCACATGGCATTCTACGGCTGTGATTCTCTGAACGTAGTGGTATTCAAGAGCTTAGCGGCTCCCGCATTAGAGGAAAGATACGACGAGAGCTATCTGCTCTACACCAACATTCCCTATGCAGGCCCCATTGCCGGCACCGAATTCGAGGGTCTTGGCATTGTGGATTACTACATGTGGAACATTACCTCCAGCTTCAGCAGCTTCTATTTCGGTGCAAGCTTCGTGGATTACATCGGTCACTACGTGCCTGAGCTTGTAATGGTTCGCCCCGAAAACGGCACCAACTACGATTCCTTCATTCTGGATCAGTACTTTAACGTACAGGTAGAGGGTACGTTTGCTCCCGATACGCAGACGCTCAGGGCAATCGAGCTGATTGCGGCTCTGCCCGGCTACATCACGCTGGCAGACGAGGATGCAATTTTAGCGGCTCGTGCGGCATACGATCTTGTAACCAGCAAGGTTCAGCAGTCGTTGATCGCCGACTACGGCAAGCTCACCGCGGCAGAGCGTACTCTGGCATATCTGAAGAGTCAGGGTAACGACGAGCCCGTAGAGCCCTCCGACCCCGTAGATCCCTCTGACCCCGTAGATCCCGTAGATCCCGTGGATCCCGAGCCCAAGCAGGATAACACCCTTACCGTTCTGTTTGCTATTTTAGCGGCGGCGTTTGCGGTGGCAGCAACGGCTTTTGCCGTCATGTACTTCAACGGTAAAAAGACACAAAGGTGAGACATATGCAAAAGCAACGTAAATTTTTGTGTATCGCAGTATTTGCGATAATGGCAATGCTTCTTGTGGGATGCTCGGCGGTAGATAACCCCTACCCCGGCCTCTCCGACAAGGGCTTTACCTTTAAGGTAAGATACGATGTCGGTGACGGTATGTTTGCCTCCACCAACAACGTAACCATCGTAGACGTAGTAAAGGCTGAGGACGTGCAAAAAGGCATGAAGCTTTTAGAGCCCGGCAGCAGCGACCGTGGGGAAGAGGGTGCAAACCTTTCCACCCCCTCCAACAGCGGCTACTTCCTGATGGGCTGGTACAAAAGCAGAAAGGAGCATAAGGACGCAGACGGCAACCAGCTGGACGTATACGGCAATCGCTTCCAATCCGTTTATAAAGAAAACGACAAGGGCGAGGGCTACTACATCAACCAGTCGACGGATGCCGAGGGCAACCTGATTATCGAAAGCGGCGCTGTAAAGGCGTATGAATTCAGCGATATGTGGGATTTTTCCACCGATAAGGTAACGGAGGAAATGTTCAACGAAAAGGGCGAATTCACCCTGTATGCCGCTTGGGTACCTTACTTTACCTACACCTTCTACAACGGAACGGAAAAAATCGGCACCTACAGCTTCAACCCCGTGGTGCAGTCGCTGGAATTGAATCTTCCCTCGTGGAACGAAACAACCGGCAAGCAGGACCTCAACGACCTGAAGGCGGCGGCAATCAGCGGCAAAACCTTCGAGGGTGCATACCTCGACCCCGCTTGCACGCAAAATGCAGAGGGCTTCACCCACACCGGCTCGGTAGATGCAAGCACCGGTCTTTCCATCGCTCCCAACGTAGATATCTACACCACCTGGAAGGATGGCGTATGGTTTAAGATCACCGAGGCAAAGCAGTTTGTTTCCAACAGCCGTATCGACGGATGCTACGAGATTTTAGCTGACCTCGATTTTGCAGGCCTCAACTGGTCGAACGGTCTTGCGGCAGGCGATTTCTCCGGTAAGATCATCGGCAACGGCTTTGCAATGAAAAACATCACCGTAACGCAGACCAACACCAGCCAGACCTACGGCGGTATGTTCGGCAGAATCGTAGAGGGTGCCGTCATCGAGAATGTAAAATTTCAAAACGTCACCTACAAGCTTTCGTCCGGCTCCCGTCAGGTTTCCGCATCGTTCGGTGTGCTTGCGGGCAACATCAGCGAGGCGGCAACGGTAACGGACGTTGCGCTCAGCGGCTCTCTTTTAATCGGCAACATCGTAACGCCCTACGCAAAATACGACATCGGCCTCGTTTCGGGCAACGGCGTAAACTGCGGCATCGACCTTAGCGGTATCACCTGCCTTGCAGATGAGGTCACCGTTGGCTACGATGACGACGGTAACCCCGTAAAGGGCTGGGCTGTTAAAATTGCAGAGGTCGCATCCGACGGCTTTGTAACCGTAGAGGGCAATGCGGATACCTCGGTAAACCCCAACGTGTAAAAAATTTATCACCATACAATAGGAGGATAGTATGAATAAAAAAGTAATGATTGGCGTAGGCGCCGTCGTGCTTGCCGTAATCATTGCGGTAACTGCGATTCTGGCTGTTTCCTGCAACGATAACCCCGGTCCCAACCCCGGTCCCAACCCCGGCAGTAAAACAGATGCTCTGGTAGTAATGAGTGAGGAGCTCAACGGTCTGTTCAGCCCCTTCTACGCAACCTCCGGCTCGGATATGGAGGTCGTCGGCATGACGCAGATCAGCATGATGACCACCAAATACGACCCCACAAAGGACACCGCTGTTCTTGCATGGGGCGACGAGGAAGCCGTTGTTGTAAAGGACTACGAAAGCAAGTACAACGCAAACAACGACACCACCACCTTCACCTACGTATTAAAGAACGGCATCAAGTTCTCCGACGGTCATCCCATCACCATGGAAGACGTTCTGTTCAATATGTACGTATACTTAGATCCCGCATACGCAGGCTCCACCACCATGTACTCCACCGATATCGTCGGCTTGCAGGAATACCGTCTGCAAAGAGCTTCCTCGAACGACGAGGAGGAATCCCTGCTTAACACGCAGGCATCGGGCAGAGCGTTCAACCGTATCAACGAGCTGATCACTCTGTGGAAGAACACCGACGAAACCCCCTCCGACGGCAGCTACGAGGTAGACGAGGCAACCATGCGCGATGCAATCGCAGCCAAGAGCAAATTTGCCGATGGCTACAAAAAGGCGATCGCAAAGACGGCAGATTGGGCAGAGGTAGATTGGAATGCACAGCTTCTTGCTGACTACAACGAGACCTTAAGGCTGTTTAAGGAAGAGCTTGGCAACGACTACAAGGCGGCTAAGGATTCCTACACCGAAGAGCCCTATAAGTCTTGGGAGCAGTTTAAGGATCCCGTATTCTGCTTTATGTATACCGAGGGCTTTGTCGAGGTAGAATGGGCAAAGAAGATCGGTGCAAACGGCAGACAGACGGACGATAAGTCCAAAATCGAAAAGCTCACCCCCTTATACAGCACCACCGTTGTTAAGGATCAGGCTTCCGCTATCAACTACGTATATCAGACCAAGGTTTCTCAGAACCTCGATCAGATCCTTTCGTACTGGGGCACGGCAAGCACGCTGCGCACCGAATACACCGCTAAGGCAAAGGACGTTATCCTGCACGAAAGCTTAACCGGTGACGAGCTTCCCTACCCCAGAGTAGAGGGTATCGTTTCCGTCGGCCACAACACCGAGGAAACCAGCATCAGAGTAAACGGCACCGACTATGCTGTAGCACGCAACTACAATAATGACGGCACCGTTGCAAATGCAAACGAATACGCTGTTCTGCAAATCACCATCAACGGCGTAGACCCCAAGGCAAAATGGAACTTCAGCTTCACCGTTGCTCCCCAGCACTACTATGCAGAGAACAGAACGGTGGATATTGCGCACAACAACTTCGGCGTTGCATGGGCAGACTTCGACTTCCACAAGAGCGAAATTCAGTCGGTTCGCAACGTAAAGGTGCCCATGGGTGGCGGACCTTACGTGGCAACCAGCTCCTCCAACAAGGATAACCCCGAGGGCAATGAGTTCTACAGCAACAACGTTGTATACTACAAGGCTAACCCCAACTTCGTTCTGGGCGAGCCCAACATCAAAAAGCTGCGCTATCAGGTTGTAAGCTCCAACAACGCGCTCAGCCAGCTCGAAAGCGGCGCAGTTCACTTTGTAACGCCTCAGTTCACCAAAGAAAACCAACAGCAGATTGAATCGCAGAAGGGCAACGGTATCCGCTCTAAGGCTACCTGGCAGCTTGGCTACGGCTACGTAGGTATCAACGCAGGTAAGGTTCCCAACATCTATTTAAGAAGAGCCATCATGGCGGCTATGAACATTGAACTCGCACTCAACTACTACAGCACGGGCACGGCAAAGGCAATTCACTGGCCCATGTCCACGGTAAGCTGGGCTTACCCCAAGAATGCAGACGGCACCCCCAACACCAACAACGGTCACGATTACACGCAGTATCCCAAGGTTGGCGATGCAGCTGCAAACAAGGCGGCGGCAATCGCTAAGGTGCAGGAGCTGATGAGCATTGCAGGTGTATCGGCAGGCAGTGGCGACCTCAAGATGAAGTTTACCATCGCAGGCTCCAACCTCACCGAGCACCCCACCTACACCGTATTCAAAAATGCGGCAGATATCTTAAATGAGTGCGGCTGGGACGTAGAGGTTGTGCCCGATACGCAGGCGCTCACCAAGCTTTCCACCGGCGCGCTGACCGTTTGGGCAGCAGCATGGGGCTCTACCATCGACCCCGATATGTATCAGGTTTACCATAAGGATTCCACGGCTACCTCTGTTAAGGCATGGGGCTAT
>JAFQWR010000108.1 GCA_017407365.1 Clostridia bacterium | reverse complement strand
ATTTCCAGATACGGCTTCATATCCTTTATGATTTTATAACCGTAGGAATCCTCATTTCTGATGGCTGTCAGCACACACACATCCAATATTCCACGCTTTAATTGAACATCCATCTCATACCTCCCCTTACGCAATACATCATATCACGAAGTATTTAATTTGTCAAGAATTAAACAGGCGTTATTTCTCATTTTTTATCTTTTTTCGCCTGGCGTTATTGGTTACGGTATTAAACTGTATAAAAAACAAAGCACGCAACGAAAAACTTTACAGTAAAAGAACGCAATAATACCGGAAAAATCAAACAAAAAACCGCCGCAAAATTACTTTACGACGGTTGATAAAACAATTCAGAGCGAAAAGCTTGATGAAAACCAGCACACCACAACGGTTGTTATTGACCGTCGGTGCGAATGTTTACAAAGCCCTGCAGAGTAAGCCAATCAAGCGCAAGCTGTATCCAGCTTTCTACGTGACGGTTTCTGAGGCTTGAGGATAAATAACCCGTTTCATCATCTGAAGTAGCCATGCCGTGAGGACCGTCCTCGTAGATGTGAAGCTCGAAGGGAACCTTGTTCTGCGCAAGAGCAGCCGCCATACGAATGGAGTTTTCGATAGGAACAAGCTCATCATTAGCCGTATGCCATAAAAAGCAGGGCGGCGTCTGTTTAGTTACACGCTTTTCGATGGAAAGATATTCACGAAGCACGGGATCGCCTCCGGAAATCGTTTCCATAGTGCCTCCATGTGTTACCTCCTTTTCGGAAAGAAGCACGGGATAGCATAATACGCCTGCATTGATGGTGAGAGCATCCTTTTCCACGTTCAGAGTCTGTAAAACATTGGGATCGTTGGAAAGGGTGGTCAGCATACCTGCAAAGTGCCCGCCTGCAGAAAAGCCGACAGCGGCAATTTTATCCTTGCGGACGCGCAATTCCTCAGCGTTTTCACGCAGGTATTTTACAAGAGCAAAGCCCTGTAAAAGCTGCACGGGGAAATGCTCGGGAGCAACCGAATAACGGATAACAGCAACCTGATAGCCTTTCACATAGAAGGGCATTGCAATAGGCTCTGCCTCGCGGTCGCTTGTCATACCGTAGCCACCGCCCGGACAAACAATCATGGTAGGTCTTGCGGAAATATGAATTTCCGGGGAATCCTCGTGCAGATAAAGCGTTGCCTTAAACGCAGGGATATCCTTTAACTCTGTGGCATAATAGCTTTTCAGATCTAATTCTTTGATAATCATTGCTTATACTCCCTTTATTCTTCCGTCTTTTTCCGCTTTCTTGTTGCTTTGGGCTTATCGGATTCAGACGTCTTTTTTGTAGCCTTGCTTTGTTGTTTCTGCTCTGACGGAGCTGCTTTCTCTTCAACAACAGAGTCACCTGTATCGACACCCTTCTCCATCTCCGGCTCCTCATCAACTGAATCTGAGGGCATATCGGATGCTTCTTCCTGCACAGGGGCGCTTTGCGAGGAATCCTGATTCTCTGCTTCAACCACAGATGCTTCAGCGTCCGATTCAACTGAATCGTTGGTTTGCTCTTCTTCTACCGCTGTGGTTTCCTCAGCCAAGGATTGCTCTTCGTCTTCCTCCGAAGAGAAAGATTCGGTAATGATTTCAGCAGCAACCTCCTCTACGATTTCGGGCGGCTCCCACTCCATTTCCTCCCAGCTGACATCGGGCTCTTTAATACGAAGCTGCGTGTAGTAGAAATCGTACTCTGCGATGCTTCCGTCGGGAAGAAGAAGCTCTACCCTGCCGCGCTTTCCGTAGTAGCCAAGCTCGGGTAAAACAAATTCTGCCAGGGCAGGCGCACGCGTGATGGGATATTCGAAGGTAAAACCCTTATATGCACGGATTTTAACTACACCGAAAAGGTCTAAGGGTAACACATTGCGCTGCACCTTGCTCAACCCCTCTGCAAGCATTTTTTTGGGTACGGTTACCGTAACCGTAAACTCTTTCAGCGTCTTGAAATCGATTACAACATCCGTTTTGCCCGTGAGGTCAAAAAAGGTGCTGTCATCGCATTCGCCTATTGGTTGTCTACGGGTAAATATGTATAATACGGTGGCGTACACAGCGGCAGCAACACCGCAAAGAGCAAGCAGAACGGAAAGAACGAAGCCAAAAATCGGTAAAAAACCGGTTCTGCCCCATAGCGCAAACAGCGTTACTCCACCCACTGCAATGCCAACGAAAGCGGCAATATACAGTAAAAATATTTTACGGCAACGCTTTACGTTATCTAAATAAATGGAATAAGCCAAAAATAATTCCTCCTTGGCTGTAAAATTACAGCCGCATCAAAAAAAGCGAAAGCTTTTATGATACGGCTGCTTCGATTCATTACTTCGCAAATTCGGACGAACGGAATTCTCTGATTACATGCACCTTAATCGTGCCGGGATATTCCATTTCGTTTTCGATTTTCTTGGCGATTTCCTTTGCAAGGAATACGGTAGTTTTATCGTCTACAACCTCAGGCTTAACGGCGATGCGGATTTCACGGCCTGCCTGAATAGCAAAGGATTTTTCTACGCCGTTGAAGCTATTGGCAATTTCCTCCAGCTTTTCAAGACGCTTCACATAGTTATCAAGCGACT
>JAFQWR010000107.1 GCA_017407365.1 Clostridia bacterium | reverse complement strand
GCTTGATAGCGATAGCTAAATCACGCTGATGCTCAGCGCATACGCCGCTCATACGACGGGGCAGGATTTTGCCCTTTTCGGTGGTGAACTTACGCAGACGAGCAACGTCCTTGTAATCGATTTCCGTCTGATGCTCAGCACAGAAGGCGCAAACCTTTCTCTTGGGCATACGGCGAATCATCTTCTTAACGGCCTTATCTTCGGAAGCCGCTGCGCCGGTGGGTACGTTAGCCATTATCGTATTCTCCTATAATTTTATTTTGGATGCCGCAGATTAAAACGGCAGATCGTCTTCTGCAATGACGTCTAATTCGTCTACAGGCTTGTGCTTGGGAGCAGCTGCTCTGGGTGCAGAAGGTGCAGCGTCTTCAAAGCCGCCGCTGTTTTTGGGAGTAAGGAATTCTACCTCGTCTGCCACGATTTCGGTGACATAACGCTTAGAGCCGTCGTTAGCATCGTAGGAACGGGTCTGAATAGAACCGCTTACGGCAACCTTGCTACCCTTACGTAAAAATTCACCGCAGTTTTCTGCCTGCTGACGCCATACGACAACGGGAAGGAAATCTGCTTCTCTGTTACCCTCAGCGTTTGCAAAACGGCGCTGAACTGCAACGGTGAAGTTGCATACGGATACACCGCTCGACGTTTGCGTAGCCTCGGGATCACGGGTTAAATTCCCAATGATAAATACCTTGTTCATACTTGCTCCTATTACTTGCGGATGACCATGCAACGCACAACATCATCGGTAATGCCCATCAAACGTTCCATCTCTTTGGGGAGCGTTGCGGGAGCAGAGAAGTTCATCAGCACATAGTAGCCTTCGGTCTTGTAATCGATGGGATAAGCAAATTTCTTCATGCCCCACTTATCAACCTTTTCTACCGTGCCACCGTTCTCCGTCACCAGGCTCTGGAAACGCTCGATGAGAGCTTCCTTTGCTTCATCAGCAACTTCTGCCTTGATGATGTAGAGCACCTCGTAGTTGTTCATAACTGTTACCTCCTTTTGGACTTTGGCTTACCCTTTTGGGTAAACAAGAAAGCGTATGAGAATTCATACTGATATATTATACCAAATCACAAAGCATTTGGCAAGTGTTTTTGGGTAAAATCTGACATTATTTTACTTCTATCAGCAACTTTCATCACTTGCTTCCTCTTCTGTATCAAAAAAACAAAATCGGGCAGACTCAAAACAAATCTGCCCGAAAAAAGAAATACAAAGCGATATTATGCCTTTACTGCCTTGTAAATTTCCTGAAAGAACTTGCGGAATGCCGCTAAGCCTGCTTCATCCTCCTTGAATACCGCAGTGTTACGCAGAATATCCACGCAGGTTTCGTTGATAAACGCACGAATGCGTGCATCTGCCTCTTCGCGGGTAGCGGCAACGCCCTGCTTCTTCAGCGTATCAATCATATCCTTATGTACGCTTGCGGAATAATCAGCGTCCTTACCCATCAGAATTTCTGCTATCTCTGCGCACTCACGCTGTAATCTGCCGGGAAGGATAAACAAGCCCATTGCCTCAATTAAGCCAATACCCTCTTTTTTGATATTGTGATGCTCGGGATGGGCGTGGAAGATACCGTCGGGATACGTTTCGTCCGTGCGGTTATTGCGGAGTACAAGGTCTAAGATATAAACCTCTCCCTTTTTGCGTGCAACGGGAGTGACCGCATTATGGGGCGCATCCGTTTCGGCAAGCACACCTACCTCGGGTGCGGAATAGCCCTTCCACAGCTCATTTACCTTTGCGGCATAAGCCACCAGACTTTCACGGCTTGTGCTTTCTAAACGCACGACACTGTTATACCAATTCAGTCTGCCAAGACGCACTTCGCTATCGCCGCTTTCAAACCACTCGGCAACCTCGCAGGTATGCATGGGCATTTCGTAGCCGCCACCCTGATAGTGCTCGTGCGTTAAGATGGAGCCGCCAACAATGGGCAGGCAGGCGTTGGAGCCGACAAACCAATGGGGAAACTCCGTGACAAACTGCGTCAGACGGTCGAAGGTCTTTTCGTTCATCGTCATGGCACGGTGCTCCTTAGAGAACACGATGCAATGCTGATTGTAATATACATAGGGCGAGAACTGCACGTACCATTCCTCTTCGCTGAGCGTTAAGGGCAGGAAGCGAAGCGTCTGGCGTGCAGGGAAATTCAGACGGCCGGCATAACCGAGGTTTTCGAAGCACAGCATACAGCGGGGATATGCAACCTGAGGCAAAAGCTTCAGACGTGCAATCTCCTTGTTGTCCTTTTCGGGCTTGGAAAGATTGACGGTGATTACAAGATCTGCCTTTTCGGCAGAAGCCTTCCACTCTAAATTACGGCGCACGTCTGCAATACGGATATAGTTGCTGTCGATACACAGCTTATAGAACCAATCCATAGCCGCCTGCACACCCTTTTCCTCTTTGATACGATTGTATTCGCCAATCACTTGCGAGGGCTTGGGAAGCATAGCGCCCATCAGCTTTGCATCATATAAGGGGCGCTCGGCGCTTTCAATAATCCCCTCCTGCTCGGCGTAATCCAGGATGGGAGCAAGCAGGGTATGAGGGGTATCCAGCAGATATACGTCTGCCACATCCACCTCATCCTTGGTGGGCTCACTCAAACGCACGAGATCCAAAAGCGCATTGTGCGCAAACTCAGCGTCCTCTGCGCTAAGAGCAAAATTCTTGACGCCAAAAGCGAGCAAGCGCTCTACATCACATGCAACCTGATTTTTTGTAATCATTTTCCTATTCCTCCGTAACTGTAATCGTGGTTAATTGCCCCTCCTCTTTAAGATGAGGGAAGCCTTGCTGACGCAGTGCCTCAAACAGCACCACCGCAACGGAATTCGAAAGATTTAACGAACGCGCCTCCGCACGCATGGGAATACGCACAGTGGTATCGTAGTTTGCCGCAAGAAGCTCCTCGGGAATCCCCTTTGTTTCCTTGCCGAAAACGAGGTAAGCGTTGTCGGGATATTGCGGCTCATCGTAGCGGTGCTTTGCCTTAGTGCTTGCAAAATAGCACACCGCATCGGGATTTTTATCGCAGAAATCCTGCCAATTATCATAGTAGGAGATATCGAGCAGATGCCAGTAATCGAGCCCTGCACGCTTCAGCCTTGCGTCGGTAATCTCAAACCCAAAGGGACGGATCAGATGCAGGCGTGTGCCCGTTGCCGCACACGTACGGCTGATATTGCCCGTATTTTGCGGAATTTCAGGCTCTAATAAAACAATGTTCATCATACGCCAAGATACTCCTTCAAGGCCTGTAAATCAAGCTTTTCGAAGCTGTTTATTACGCTGAGAATGTCCTTTGCAATCTCTGCACATCCACCCTTAAGATTGCTTTCGATGTTCAGGGGAAGAATGGGATCGTGCACGGACAGGCGCAAAACAAAGGAGCCTCCGCCGTAGAGGTCGGTATGCATACGGATCCCCTCGTGCGAGGGCACCGAGGACCAACCCTCCTTTTGTGCAAGCAGATCAGCAACCGATTCGATGACAGACCTGCCATAGCCTGCAAAATCCTCACAGCGGATGGCAAAGCGGATTTCCGCCTCCTCCTCGGGAGAAACAAAATCGGCAATCAGCGATTGCAGCTCATCCCCGCGCTGTCTGCCCTTTGCAAGCTCGATCAGGAGCATTGCAATGAGATATGCGCCATCATCAAGAAAATAGTTTTCACGGAATGCCGCATGACCGCTTGTTTCGATGGCAAGCGCCGCATTTTTCCCTTCGCCGCAAAGCCTCTGCGCCTCATCGATGACATTGCGGTAGCCTCTTTTGAATCTGTGATGCACACCGCCCTTGCTCTCTATAAATGAGGTAAGAGATTCGTTGGTGACAGAATCGGTGACAATTACAGCGCCCTGCTGCTCCTCAAGAATGATTGCAGACATCATTGCAATCAGCTTGTTGCGGTTGAGCTCTCTTCCGCCCTTTAATACTGCGGCGGCACGGTCTACGTCAGTATCGAAAATAATGCCGAAATCTGCATCGGATTCTATCACGGCACGGGAAATATGCTGCATAGCAACCGCATTTTCGGGGTTGGGAATATGGTTGGGGAAATACCCGTCCGGATTCAGATACAGACTTCCTTCCGTATCTGCGCCAAGAGGCTTTAATACCGAATCGACAAAAAATCCGCCTGCGCCGTTGCCTGCATCTACGATAACCTTAAGCCCCTGCAAGGGGAATTCCAATCCGACACGCTTACGTACAAGCTCCACAAGAATTGCGGCATATTCGGGCAAAAAATGAACTTTTCGCACGCTTCCCGCCTGCTTTGTCAGCATAAAATTGCCCTGCTCAGCTAAGGACAGAATGTGAGAGAGCTCTTGCCCGGTGATTCCACCCGTTTTCAAAAAGAATTTCAATCCGTTTTTATCGTAGGGATGATGGCTTGCGGTGATCATTACCGCTCCGTCTGCATCACAGGTGCTTTGTAATGTACTCATAAACATGGCAGGGGTGGAGCATAAACCAAAATCCAACACCTCTGCCCCACAGCTAACCAACGCATCAATAACCGCACGCTTGATTCGCTCAGCGGAAATACGACTGTCGTGACCAACCGTTATGCGCAAGGCGTTTTTGCCTGTTTTTTCACGAACGAATGCGTAGAATGCCTTAGCTGCACCCGTTACAGCCTCATCGGTCAGCAGAATATTCTCTCCTATTGCCGTACCTCTGATGTCTGTACCGCTTTTTAATTTCTTCCAATCCATAGTATACCTCACGGTTTCGTTCTCTTATATTATACAGCAAATCGAAGGATTTTCAAAGCATAATTGACAATCTTTTTTAATAAGATAAAAAGGAAATTTCTCTACTGAGAGGTTCGTTATGCAAAAGGATGCCATGGTTACCTATTTACTGCGCGATTACGCCGCCCCCATACGCATTGTGGGTACGGTAAAGCAAAATAAGGGCAAGCTGTTTCTTTCGCTTCCGCAAGGGCTGAATGCTGACACCGTTGCCCTGACCGACGGAAGCAAAGTGCACCGATACACCGTTGACAGAGAAAAAAGCCTTGAAATAACCGTTACGGGCCTTGATAGCGTTACGGTATTTTTATTTCACGGCGGCACACCTGTAGCGTATGCCTCTCGGGAGCCTTTGTCGGCTTCAGAACGGAAACGGCTGGTTGCGTTTATAAACAATGAGCCCACGCGGAAAGAGCAGGACGACTCTGCTATAAT
>JAFQWR010000106.1 GCA_017407365.1 Clostridia bacterium | reverse complement strand
TATCGAATACGCAGAAACCAACCTCAATTTAGAAACGAATGACAGCATTCAGAATCAGTGGAAGGTTTTTGACAGCGTACAGCATAAGCGTCGCAGAAGCTACATAAAAAAGCTGTAAGTCCTTTTCGTTATCTATTGATCACATCAAAAAAATCCTTCGTGTCAAACCGCACGGAGGATTTTTCATATTTGCAATGAATTTGCAGAAGGCTTTGCTTTATGTGAAAGGAAAGGCCGTGAAAGTTGCTTTTCACGACCTTTTTTTGAATGTTTTTATTTAGTTGACCTTTAAGAATCTTCTCAGTGCATCGCGAACCTGATACAGGAAAAAGTCACCGTTGGTAAACAGCTTTTGTCCGTTGTAATTGTTATGCATATCTACCAGGTAGGGGCGGGTTTCCAGCGTGGTTTTCGTTTGATTCACGAAGTATTGCCAGGTGGAATAGTCGTAGCCTACGCGACCCCAACGGTGCAGATGTCTTTGCATAACGGTGGAAACCTCATCCTTCATATCCGTTAAAATGGTCTGCACAGCCGAATTGGAATATATTTCGTTTACAATTTTTGCACGGCCGGAGAAGAGCGAACGGAATTCCGGATTTACCATGGGAGAGGAGATCAGGCAGGTATCCGTTTTGGGAATGTAATAGTCGCCTCTGGGGGCAATGCCCAGATAGTAGTCAACAAAATTGTTGCCCGTCATGTATTCAGTGTTGAAATTGGTATATTCGCTTAAAGGAGCAAGTCTGCCGTTTAACGTCAGGTAAGCGTTTGCACCTGCCATGCCAACATCACCCCACTGATTTTCCAAGGCGAAATCCAGGTCGTGCAGACAGAAGCGCCATCTGCCGTCGGCATAGGGGTTTTCGGGGTCAACGTTTGCGGTACGCCACATCTTGATGTTGTTCGACATAAAGTCGGGGTTGCCGCAATATGCGTGCACGAGAATCATATCGCATAAGCTTTCCAGATCGACCATCGATTTCAGCTTTTCATAATTGCTCGAGCTTGTAAAGTCTGCCGTCATCAGGAAGTCGAATAACTCGGTGGCAAGCTTCATGCCCTGCTCGTCCTCGTCATCCTCGCCAACCTCGAAGTGATACTTTCCGTTAAACACGGATTTGTCCTCCTGACCGGGTGCGCCCTCGTATACATAAGGAGAGCGGTCAAGCATAATTACATCGTCTTTATCAACGCTGTAATTCTGCTCAAAATAAACGTCGGAGTAATGCTCGCGGATGGCGTACATACCCCAGTATTCGCCGTTGATGTAAACCTCTACGGGGCGATAGCCCGTGGTTGCCGCATTGATTTTTTCTCCCTTAGCGGTGGAAAGCTCAGCTGCAATTCTTTGTGCGTAAGCGTCGCCAAACCAGCTGATTACCTGCGAGTTACCGCCGGAATGCAGGCGGAAGCGCTTGAACTTGGTCAGCTCACCGCCGTCACGTGCGGGACGGTCGCCAAAGAAGTTGAATTTGATGGGGTCATTTTTGTCGCCGTTTTCGTCCTTGTTGAAGTTGACGTTCATGGTGCGGTAGGGGTATCCCTTCGTCCAGTTGCCGCCAACCTTGATCTGTGTATTGTATGCAAAATACTGGTCGTTTACAAAATCGAAATACTCCATTTCAGCGCGCGTTTTGCTTTCATTTGCAATATCGTTGTAGAAGCCGAGAGCCGCATGACTGCTCAGGCTAAGGCTGATTACGGGCAGAGGGAAGTGTGCCTCTCCGTCGGGCTGAATAAAGTAGGTTGCCGTTTTGCGAGCAATCTCCTGGCTGTTTTTATCCACCTCAATCATGGTAATTACGTTGCAGGTATTGCCCGTGCCGTAGTTGTATTGCCCGTAATTGTAGGAATCGTGCGTAACGCCAAAGGTGAGCTCGTACGGATAAATGTCAGAGAAATCATCAATTACAATGCCGTCCTTATACAGGGGCGATTGCATATTGGGCACCGAGCCGTTACGGGTGTAATAAATTCTGTTTTCGGGACTCTGCTTTGTAACGGTAAGCGTAAAGCCTTCGGTATAAACACCGCTTTGGTGCGAAAGCGTCAGGGGCTCTGCGGGAGCGTCCGTCGGGCCGTCACCGCCGGGTGTGGGGGGAGTGGGTGTGGTGTTATCGTTGCAGGCAGAAAAAATGCCTATGAACAAAAACAGCATACACAGCAGCAATACAGTAAACTTGTTTTTCATAATTTTCACCTCTCTATCCTCATTATAGCATATAACCTGCTTTCTGTCAAGAAAGAAACGAAAAATTCATTGACACAGAAGCTCTTTTCGTAATACAAATAATATGGAAATGGTAATAAATTCTACTGCCTAAAAATTATGCCAAACAATCGGACTGCGGTGCTTGCGGATCCGGACGTAATTATGCAGAAATACATCGATAAAATGCATAGGCTCAGATTGCCGCACGGTGACTTTTGTTCCGCCCGGGCTTTTTTTTCGTTTTTTCCTTTTATTTGCTTGACCTTACCGCGGATGCCTGTTATAATACGGAAAAGGATGCTTTTGCAAAAAAAAGGAGGATGTCTATGAGTGAAAGAATTACGGTAGCGCAAAAAATCAAGGGGCGTAAGATAACCCCTCCGGGTGGAATTTACAACCTTTTGGGCGGTGTCTGGCGCGCGTTTATGTATAAAAAATACAACGTGCACTACGAGTTCAAAAAGGACTTCCGCAAGGAAAAGGGTCCGTATATTATGATCAGCAATCACGCCTCCCGTCTGGACTACATCTTTACGGGTGTGCCCATGCTTCCCGTAAGAATGAATTATGTTGCAGGCTATAACGAGTTTCACCGTTCGCACCTGGCGGGTGTGTTTCAGCTTCTTCATGTTATCCCCAAAAAGAACTTCACCCCCGATAGCTATGCAATCCGTGAAATCAGCCGTGTACTGCATAAAGAGGGTAAGGTTATGATTTTTCCCGAGGGCATGAGCTCTATTTCGGGCGCAAATCAGCCTGTTGCCATCGGCACGGGTAAATTTATCAAGCATTTTAAGCTTCCGGTGTATTATTCCGTTATCAAGGGCGGATATCTCACCAGCCCCAAATACAACCTCCGTGACCGTTGCGGCCGCATCGAGGTTACCTTCGATCAGCTTTTTACACCCGAGCAGCTGAGTAAGCTTTCGCCGGAGGAAATAGAGGATATCATCAACAAGGCAATTTATCACGACGACTATGCGTGGAATAAGCAGATGAAATATCACTACGATATTGGTGAAAACGGTGCAGAGGATCTTGAGGATCTGCTGTTCTGGTGCCCTAAGTGCAAAAAGCAGCACGTAATGAAAACGAAGGGCAACACCATCTTTTGCACAGCCTGTGGAAACGGCGCAACGCTCACCGATACCTACGAGCTGATTCCCTTTGACGATTCCTGTGTGATTCCCGAAACGCAGACGGCGTGGTTTCAGATGCAGAGAGAGGTTATCAGAGAGGAGGTTACGGCAGAGGATTTCTCTCTTACCGCAAGAGTAAAGCTTGGCATTCTGCCCGAGTATTATTTGCTGAAAAATCAGGCAACCTCCGAAATTACAGGCGAGGGTACGTTGACGCTCAACCGTGCAGGGCTTACCTACGATGGCACAAAGGGAGGTGCTCCGTTCAGCTTCCATCTGGATAGCGTAGATTTACCCACCTACGGTATGTGTACCGATCTCAGTCGCTTCTACACCTTCTATCAGGGAGAGTTCTATGAGTTTTATCCCTCCGAGCGCGTGGTGGAAAAATTCTTCCTTGCCACAGAGGAAATTCATCGCCTGAATGGCGGCAGATGGCAGGATTTCAAGTTTGAAAAATAAAAAAGCAGG
>JAFQWR010000105.1 GCA_017407365.1 Clostridia bacterium | reverse complement strand
GGGGGTGCCGCTATCGCCGCCTTCGCCCTCTCCGCTATCGGGAGTGCCGCTATCGCCGCCTTCACCCTCTCCGCTGTCGGGGGTGCCGCTATCGCCGCCTTCGCCCTCTCCGCTGTCGGGGGTGCCGCTATCGCCGCCTTCGCCCTCTCCGCTGTCGGGAGTGCCGCTATCGCCGATTTCGCCCTCTCCGCTGTCGGGCTTTTCACCCTCCTTCTGCCATACGGCGTACAGCGTGATATTGCCAAGAAGCGAAACGGGCTCCCCTGCCGCAATCTGCGGCAAGGTGGCATCACTCTGCTCTGACCACCCCAAAAAGAGGTATCCCTGCCTTTGCGGCTGTACGTGGTCTAAGCGCACGGCATCGCCGTAGCGGTAGCGGACGGTCTGCACTCCGACAGAGCCTCCGTTGCCGTCTAACGTAAGAACAAACGCCTTTATCTCGGAAAGCTCGGAAACGTACGAAAGAGAAATCCAGCCCTCCATACCGTTATAGAGAATTCTTCCCCAGCCGTTTTTGCTATCCAGAATCTCGATCGGTTGATTTTTGATTAAGCCGCCGAGAATTTCGTAAGAGGTGGAAGGCCCCTTACGCACGTTCAGGCTGGTTGCCGTAACAGAGTAAATACCGGGCGAAACGGTGCTGACCCTGCGAAGCAATGCGCTGTAATTGCCGCCTGCACCCTTGTAGTCGGGCGAGCAGTAGCCTGCGATATTTCCGTCGCTTAACGAATAGGTATGTATACCAACCTTTCCGCCGCTGTTGCCCTCTACCGTGTAAACGGTGCCGTTTGCAACGCCTGCCACAATGCCCACGTGCTTGGGCACGGTTACGTTACTGCCAAACATAATCAGATCGCCCGCCTTTGGCGTGTAGCCACTGCTTGCCAGGGAGTATCTGCTTCTTTCGCGATACCACGTGGTCATACGCCAGCAGCTGACCTCGGTGATAGCATCTGCCTTAGCCACGCCTGCCTGCCTGAGGCACCACGAAGCAAAGGCGGCGCACCACTCAAAGCCGTAGCTGACGCCGTTGCACTCGCCGTTATCCAGCTTGCCGTACAGGCGGTTGTATTCCACAAAATTTTTGTTGCCCGCAAGATTATGGCCGTCCATATCGCTTTCGGAATTGCCCTCGTGATAGCCAAGCTGGGTTAAGGCAACCGAAACGGTGTCGTATGCGCCATCTCCCGTAAGCTCGTAGGATATCAGGCGGTAGTAGTAGGTACTGCCCATATACGCCTTACTGAAGGTATAGGTGGGGGTAAGTGCATCCAAATGGCTTGCCCAAGGCAGCATGGAGCACGCAAGAATCAACCATGCCGCCATAAAGCAAACCAAATAACGTGATTTTTTCATATTGCGCCTCCTGAATGATTTCTCGCATATTATAACACAGTGTGCTAAAAAAAGCAATAATCCGCAGGAATAATTCACAGATTTTTCACCGTTCCGAGCCGCTTTACTCCGCATTTCGCAATTCTCACAGGTTGCGTACCCCAAAAACGGGGCAGATTTTTCAAAAACAGCACAAAAAAAGCGCTACGCTTTGAGCTCTGCGTAACGCTTTTATATCGCTGCAATAAGCCGTTATTCCTTGCCCGTCCAGCAATAGGTGCAAAGCTGGTCGTGCGGAAGCCCGGTGGAATTGAGCATATCGTCCAGCCTCAGATATTTCAGCGAGGTAAAATGCAGCTTCTTTTTGATAGAGGCAAGCATTTTCTGATATTTTTCGCTGTTGGGGTCGGTGTACTCCTGCAAGACCTCCTTGGGGGGATTTTCGCCCTCAAGCTCTGCGATAACACGGCGGGTAATCAGCTCCATTTCGGAGTTGGAGCTGGAGAAGTTGAGATACTTACAGCCAAACACAATGGGAGGACAGCCCGTGCGGATATGCACCTCCTTTGCGCCGCTCTCGTATAAAAACTCCGTGGTTTCCTTCAGCTGTGTGCCACGCACGATGGAATCGTCAATCATCAGAAGCTTTTTGCCCTCGATGAGATTGTGCAGGGGAATCAGCTTCATCTTTGCAATCAGCTTGCGCTTATTCTGATGCGTGGGCATAAAGGAGCGCGGCCACGTGGGCGTGTATTTGACGAAGGGACGCGCAAAGGTTACGCCCGAGGTATTTGCATAGCCAATGGCGTGCGCCATGCCCGAATCGGGCACACCTGCCACGCAGTCCGGCTTGGGGTCATCTGCGTCGCGCTTGGCAAGGCAGGCACCGCAACGGTAACGCATCTGCTCTACGTTGACGCCCTCATACGAGGTGGAGGGATACCCGTAGTATACCCAAAGGAAGGTGCAGACCTTGTGCTGACCGCTTGCGCCCACCAGCGTTTTTACGCCGTCGGCATCCATAATCACGATTTCGCCCGGTTGCAGCTCTCTGTAATCGGTATAGCCGAGATTGAGATACGCAAAGCTTTCGAACGAGGCACAGTAGCTACCCTTTTTACAGCCGATGGTAACGGGCGTTCTGCCATACTTATCGCGTGCGCAGTAGATGCCCTTCGACGTTAAAATCAGAAGGCTCATCGAGCCGTCAATCAGCTCCTGCACGTAGCGGATGCCATCGATAAAGTTTTCCTTCTGGTCGATGATTGCCGCAACGAGCTCCGTCTGATTGATGGTGCCGTTTTGCATCTCGAAGAAGTGGGTATGCTTATCGATATGATTTGCAACGATTTCCTCTGCGTTGTTGATTTTACCAACAGAGGTAATGCCGTACGTGCCGTGACGGGAGCGAACGATGATGGGCTGTGCCTCAAAATCGGAAATACAGCCGATACCGATCGTGCCGTGCATTTCGTTGGATTCCTTAAAAAACTTCGTACGGAAGGGAGAATTCTCGATGTTGTGAATCGATTTTTCAAAGCCCGTTTTGGGGTCGTAAACAGCAAGACCCGCTCTGCGCGTGCCAAGATGAGAATGATAGTCTACACCAAAAAATAAATCAAAAACGCAATCCTCATGAGATGCTACGCCAAAAAATCCGCCCATAGGTTACCTCTTTAGAATATTCCTCATCATTTTCCCAATGCCTGTATCTCTGCGCTTACGTACGCAGGCAAATCGCTTGCCAGAACGCCGTATTCGCCCTGCGCCCTTGCCGCCGCCTCTCCGCCCTTTCCGTGCAGATAAGCAGCCGCACACAGTGCCTTACCAAGGGGTGCCCTTGCCGCTATTCCCGCCGCAAGACCGCCCAGAACGTCACCGCTTCCGCCGCGCGCAAGGCAGGGGCTTCCGCTGATGTTAAGAAAGGCGCTTTCTCCCTCCGTAATCACGGTGGTACTGCCCTTCAGCAACACGGTAACGCCGTATTTTGTTGCAAACGCCGTTGCCACAGCAATCGGGTCGCCTGCGATATCCTGCACGCCTTCACCCGTAAGACGCGCCATTTCGCCGTAATGCGGCGTAACAGCAACGCTTGCCTGCGTGCCCGATAGTATTTCCTTTCCGTAATGCGCAATTGCCGTAAGC
>JAFQWR010000104.1 GCA_017407365.1 Clostridia bacterium | reverse complement strand
TACCCATTCTGCTTGCCATACTGCTCGTTGCCTCGCTGATAAAAAAGCTACCTGCATACGATATTTTTATTGCAGGCGCAGGCAAGGCACTCTCTCTTTGCGCCAATCTGTTTCCCTTTCTGGTGGCGGTGTTTGTTGCGGTGCAGCTTTTTCGTGCATCGGGCGCGTCCCGTCTGGTGGCAAAAGCGCTTTCTCCCCTCTTTTCTGTTCTCGGCGTGCCGAGCGAGCTGATTGAGCTGATTCTCATCCGTCCGCTTTCGGGCTCTGCGGCGCTCTCGCTGATGACGGAAATATTTACCGTTTACGGCGCAGACAGCTATATTTCACGCTGTGCGGCGGTGATTACGGGCGGAAGCGAAACAGTATTTTACATTGCCGCCGTTTACTTTTCGGGCACGAACGTAAAAAAGCTGGGGCTTGCCGTGCCTATTTCGCTGTTTTGCTCTCTGTTTGGCACTGTGCTTGCGTGCGCCCTGCTACGGGTGATGTAAGGGCTTCAAAAACACAAATCACCTTCTGCACTTAACAGAATCTTTTTTCAAAAAACGCACATAAAAAAGGACAAAGCGTGTTGCCTTGTCCTTTTCTTTTATTCTGTGTTTTACCAGATGACAATCTCTCCGTATGTGCCGTAGTGCCAATAATTGCCGCCGTCGTTGGGAAGGGTCGATTCATCCTCCACGTAGAAATACAGCGTTACCGTGGCGGGCAGGGTGTAGCCGCTTGGAATTCCCGCTTGCCAAGTCTGTATCCTGCCGGTAAAATAGACCTTATCCACGCTCATTTTGTTCAGAATCTCTACACACGGCAGCGCGGAAACAGGGAACACGATCTCCTTCAGGCTTCCGCAGTTTGATAAGGCGTTTCCGTAAATCTCAGTAACACCTTCAGGGATCACAATGCGCTTTAATCCTGCTCCTCCAAAAACACTTGCCCTTATCGATTTCAGGGTAGAAGGCAAAACGATCTCTTCAAGAGAGGAACAACCGATGAAGGCACCGGTTTGAATTACAGTCACTCCCTCAGGAATCGTTACAGAGCTGAGCGAACTGCAACCGTAAAAGCAGTTTTCGGGAATCTCGGTCACTCCCTCAGGAATCCGGAAGGAACGCAAGGAGGAACAATTCCTGAAGCAATGCTTACCAAGCGTAAAGCTACCGTTGCAAATAACCTCTGTAAGAGAGGCACAACCCGAAAAGGCGTTGCTTCCTAAGATCTTTAAGGCTGCAGGTAAAGAAATTGACGTTAAAGCGGTGCCTTGGAAGACTCCGTTTTCAATCACTTCTAACGTTTCGGGCAGCTCAATTGCTGTTATAGAGGAGCAATCAGCAAACGCACTATCGCAAATCCGCACCAAACCGTCAGAAAGCGAAACCGTTTGTAAGCTCTCACAGTAGAAAAAAGACCGATTTCCTATTGTTTTTACGCTTCCGGGTATTGTAACCGAAGTAATCGCCAATCTCATGAACAAAAAGTCCGCAATTAGCTCTACTCCGTCAGGAATTACCAATGCAGCGTCCTCCAGCTCTCCCTTGTACGTGACAAGTATATTATTTGCGATTACAAATCCATCCGGCTTTGCGCGAAGCCACGCCGTATCCCCTACCGCGTCCATACCAAGCTGCTCCAAATTTTTCGGCCACCTGATTTTTTCAAGAAAAACACAACCGGAAAAAACTCTCGACCCAATCGTTGTTACGCTATCGGGTAAAACGATCTCTTCCAATTGGGTGTCAGCAAACGCAGAATCGCCAATGATGCGCAATGAAGAAGGCAGGCGGACAACCGTCAGACCGGATCCGGCAAAGGCTCTTGACTCTATTTCTTCAACCGTATCGGGGATATATACCGCCGTTAGCTTGAGTGCCGGCAGTGTCTCAAGGGAACCACCATTCATGCTATTGGTCCCGAATCTACCAACCTTCTTTACGGGCAAGCCCTCGTACTGCTC
>JAFQWR010000103.1 GCA_017407365.1 Clostridia bacterium | reverse complement strand
TAAAAATACTTTTCATAAAAGCTCCTTAGCCATTGTTCTGTGCAATCCAGGCTTCTGCAATCTGCACCGCATTTGTAGCGGCGCCCTTGCGGATGTTATCTGCAACAACCCAGAGGTTGATGCCGTGCTCAACCGATTCATCCGTACGGATTCTTCCTACAAATACCTCGTCATGATCGGTGGTGTAAAGCGGCATGGGATAAGTGTTGGCAGAAATATCATCGGTAATAATAATCCCGGGGAAGGACTTCAGCACGCGCTTCACCTCTTCAATGGGACAGGGATTGTAAAATTCCACGTTGATAGATTCGGAATGCGAATGGAAAACAGGTACACGCACCGTGGTGGCGGTGATTCTTAAGGTTTCATCCTTCAGAATCTTCCTCGTTTCAAAAATCATTTTTTCCTCTTCCTTGGTGTAGCCGTTCTCTAAAAATACATCGATATGAGGAATGCAGTTTCCAAAAATGGGGTAGAGGAATTTTTTGGGAGCTTCACCCTTTACTCCGTTTGCAAGATCCTCATAGCCTTGCTGACCTGCGCCCGATACTGCCTGATAGGTAGAATATACAATTCTTTTGATTCTGAACGCATCGTGCAGGGGCTTTAAGGCGACCATAGCCTGAATGGTGGAGCAGTTGGGGTTTGCAATGATTCCGTTATGGTTTTTGATTTCTTCGGGGTTTACCTCGGGTACAACAAGAGGAACGGAGGGATCTCTTCTCCACGCGGAGGAGTTGTCAATAACAAGAGTGCCCATTGCGGCAAACTTGGGCGCAAAGGCAAGACTGGTGGAGGCACCGGCAGAGAAGAGCGCAATATCAATGCTTTTATTCTGAATGTTTTCCTCATTCAGCTCTAAAATTACGTGATCCTTTCCCATAAAGCGTACGGTTTTGCCTGCGCTTCTTTTGGATGCATATAAATAGTATTCCGAAACAGGCAGATTGCGTTCTTCAAGCACCTGAAGAAACTTTCTGCCCACCATACCGGTTGCGCCAACGACTGCTACTTTGTAAGCTTTCATAATCTTAAACTCCTGTTTTACGTGTAAAATAAAAAAACGGGCGCAGTATAAGCCCCGTTACAGTACCGACAAATGTCGAAATCCTGCCGAAGTGCTTCATACGTGCTTCGTATGACAGTCGCAAGGGTATTAACCCTTACGCCCAGAAAACCGATGCGGTCATTCATCAGGAAATCTTCGGCAAAGCTCCCCTTTTGCAAGCCGCACTTCTGACCGGAAAAGTGTTGCGCCTTGCTACTTTTGGGCTTTGCTCCTCTTACAGCATTGATATTGTATCATACTTAGGCGTATTTGTCAAAAAGATTTTTGCGAATAGGTGTAAAATAGTAGGTTTTATTCAAAAAATTTGGTATAATAATGTACAATGCAAAGATGGGTCTTTCGGCATTTTGCTGCGATCATATTTTGCTTCGTTGGGAATTGGAATATTTACCGTAGCAAAGGAGTTTAATAATGGCAAAAAAGCAGGGTTTAATTGAGCGTCTTATCGTCGGTAGCGATAAATCGGAGGGCTATGCCCGTTCCACACTTCCTTCTAACCGTTGGGAGCTTTTTTGGGATATATTAAAGGGGCGTTTCTGGAAGCTGGTTTTAATCAATCTTATGATTGTTGTTGCATTGCTTCCCATGCTTCTTCTTATTTTAATGCTCACGATGAACAAATCGGTGTATGGCTCGCTTTTGCCGTACGGGCAGACGCTTGGCAGTGGCTATCCCTTTACGCCCGGGCTTGATTACCGTGGCTTTATGTATAGCCTGCAATTGAATTTTGACTTTTTTACCTATCTGATTCCTGCTCTTGTTTTTGCAGGTCTTTTGCTTACCGGTGTTATGTATATTCTTCGTAACATGGTCTGGACAGAGGGTATTTTCCTTTCCAACGACTTTTTTAAGGGCTTTAAGGATAACTGGCTTAATTTCCTTTTCATCGGGCTTATGGAAGGCGTTGTTCTCTGGCTCACCAATGTTACACAGCGTTATGTCAGTGTCATCAATTATGCAGGCGAAGGCAACTGGCTGATCACTGCGTCCAGCGTAGTCAGCTACATCATTGCAGGGTATTTTACGATCATGTGCTTTCACATGATGTCCCTGAATGTAACCTACAAGCTGAATTTGTGGCAGCTGATCCGTAACTCGTTTATCTTAACGCTTGGTCTGTTGCCTCAGAATATTTTCTTTATCGTTCTTTGCTTTGCTCCCGTTTTAATCTGGCTTCTCATTCCCTCGCTTGGGGCTATTGTCATCTTAGTATATCTGCTCATCGGCTTTTCCGGTGCGCTTCTTGGATGGACAACCTATACGCAATGGGTTTTTGATAAATTCATCAACGACAAGGTAGAGGGTGCAAAGATCAATCGCGGTATCTACGAAAAGGTGGATGCACAGGGTAACCCCGTTCAGAAGAAGGTAAGAGAGTCTAAAATTGTAAGAAGACGTCCCTTAAAGCCTGTCACCGACGAGGAGGTTACCATTACGGAGCTTCCCACAACGTTTACCCGTGCAGACCTGCAGCGTCTTGCGGAGGAAAAGCAGCGTATGAGCGAGGAGGCTGAACGCTGGTCTATCGAGCACGAGGGAGATCCCGATATCATTGGAGATTACGAAATCCTTGCCGAGGATGATGAAAGCTACTACGAGGGCAGTCAGGACGCTATGGCGTTAGACGGTGACGAAGAGGCTGTTCAGCGTGAGCTCGACCGTATGGCTGAGGAAGATAAGCAGAAAAAATCCAAGAAGAAAAAGAAGTAATATATGGTAAAATCTGCATACGCGTGTTTAGCGCCATATTATGATAAAATGAACCAAGACTGCGACTATGATACATGGTCGCAGTATTTGCATACGCTGCTGTTGCAGTTTTGTAAGGGAAAAACAGGGGTGGATTTCGGTTGCGGCACAGGCTTGATCACCGCCTCGCTGAGCCGTCTGGGTTGGAATATTTTCGGCGTGGATATTTCGCCCGATATGCTTTCTCAGGCATCCGCCAATGCCGCCAAAATGGGCAGAAGGCTTCTGTTCGTGCAAGGAGATATGACTAACTACAAAATCCCTAAAAAGGTTGATTTTGTGTTGTCTGCCTGCGATGGAGTAAATTACCTGCCTAAGGATTGTGTAAAAAAAGCGTTTCTCAATGCATATAAGGGCTTGAAATCGGGCGGTGTGTACCTTTTTGACATCAGCTCAAGCAGTAAGCTCAACGCAATGGATGGCTCCGTTTTTTTTGATGATGGCGACGATATCACACTTCTTTGGAACAACCGTAAGGAAAACGGCGCATTGGTGATGGATATTACCCTGTTTGTAAAACAGCCAAACGGTATGTTTTTGCGTAAGGATGAAAGGCACACGCAAACGGTTTACGAAACAGAGGAAATCATCTCTCTTTTATATGAGGCAGGGTTTGCTGCTGTGCACGCATTTTCCTTTGGTACCACAGAAATTCCCAACGGGAATGAAAATAGAATTCAGTTTATAGCGATTAAGAGTTGAAATTATGGCAGAAATTATTAAGGCAGTTATTTTGAACGGTGCCGTTGGGGTAACCGTAATAAAGAGCACGGATATTGTCAGCAAGGCTGTGAAGCTTCACGGGCTTAGTAATACGGCAGCAGCGGCGCTTGGTCGTATGCTAACCGCAACAGCGGTAATCGGGTGTAATCTGAAGGGTAAAAACGATTCCGTAACAGTAAATATCCGTGGCGAGGGCCCTTTGGGGGCTCTGGTTACAGCCTGTGACAGCAAGGGTAACGTAAGGGGCTACGTAGAAAATCCTCAGGTGGAATTGCCTCTTAAACCCAATGGAAAGCTGGATGTGTCGGGCGGTGTTGGCATTCCCGGCAGAATGAGTGTGGTAAAGGACCTTGGCTTAAAGGACCCTTTTGTGGCACAGCTTCCCCTTGTTTCAGGCGAAATTGCAGAGGATTTTACGCAGTATTTTTATCAGAGCGAGCAGCAGGCTTGCGCGGTGGCGCTTGGCGTTATGATGGGTAGTAACGGAAAATGCCTGGGCGCAGGAGGAATTGTGGTGCAAATTCTTCCCTTCTGCAGGGAGGAGGATATCAAGACAACGGAAGAAATTGTAAGCCGTCTTACGCAGGTTTCCTCCGATTTCAAGACACATACCGCAGAAGAGGTGCTTTTGCAATATTTTGGAGAAGCTCAGCTTGAAATATTGGAGCATAAGGAAGCGCGCTTCAAGTGTAAATGCAGCAAGCGTGTTGCTGACCGTGTGCTGTCCACCCTGTCTGCCTCTGAGGCGTATGAGCTTTTAGAGGAAAGAGGTAGCATAGAGGTTGGCTGTCAGTTTTGCGGAAAGCAGTATGTGTATGATAAGCCTGCACTCGACCGCTTAAAGGAAAAGGGTGTCATTCGTGAAAAAAAAGCAGAGTAATTGTAAAATAATCCGTGCGGCTGACCATGCTGATAACGTTTACAACCGTGCAATGTATGCATGGGAGGCAGGCAATTATCCGCTTGCGGTTGATATGTTCGAGCGTGCCATTTGCCTTTGTCCGGATTATTTATATTTTGATATGTATGCAACGATGTGCTCGCAAACGGGAAATCTGAACCGTGCCGCCTGCATTCGTATGGTGATGTGTGAAATATTCGGCGATCTTTCTGATAACTACCTGTATCTTGCACAGGATTATGCAAGAATGGGGTTAGAAAAGGAAAGCTGCTTGCTTTTGGCGCATTCTGCTCATAAGGAGCAGGATGACGAGGATTACAGCGAGGAGCGCAGATTTGTGCTTGAAGAAATGCATGAGGAGGCCTTACAGCGCCGTAAGCAAAATTTCCCCTTCCGTGTGGTCTATCCGGAATCGGAGCAGCTTTACCGCCAGAGATTGACAGAAGCACGCGCACACCTGGAGCATTACGAAACAGATAAAGCCCGTGAGCTTTTGCAGACGGTTCCCATTTGCAGTAAGAGCTACGCCCAGGCGGCCGCCTTGCTTGGTGCTTGCAGCTTTTTTGAGGAAAAAGAGGCGGAATCCATTGAAATATATCAAAGAGCATTGAGCAAATATCCCAACGATATCTTTTTGCTTTGCTCTGCAATTACCATTTATCTTGCCTTATGCGAAACGGAAAAGGCAGAACCGCTGTTAGACCGTCTTTCAAAGCAAAAAACGGATGATCCCGAGCTTCTATTTAAGATGCTTTCGGTGTTTGAAGCAACAGGCAGGCACAAGGATGCCTTGCCGATTTGCAAAAAACTTGCTGTTTTAATGCCCTTTTATCCCGGTGTTTACCATAGTCTTACACAGGTGTACTACAATCTGGGGCAAAAAAGCGATGCAATTAAAACGTTAAAGGATGCATTACTGCTTCGTACCAAGGATGCCTTTTTGCTTACGCTTATAGAGGTGATTGAGAGAGAGGAGTACGCTGTGCTCGATGCTAAGGCAATGCGTGAAATTCGTGAAACGGCAGAAAGAAGGGTGTTTTTGGAGCTTGCCAAAACGCTCAGTGTTGCACCGCACAATACTGAGCAATACGATTACGACGATTATTTGTATTTACGGAATAATATTTTGTATTATATGAACGTCAGTCAGCTACCCGTTTTTATGAGTGGCTTTTACGGCGAGGATGCAAGAGAGGAGCTTAAGGTTCTTTTGTGCCTTCCCACAATTCCCGACCTCGTGAAGCTCAGCTTGCTTGCGTTGTATCTCGATTACTATACGCCTAAGAGTGTCTTTCTTTCTCTTGGCAATCTACCCAAGCATTTGTCCTTTTCCTATCCGCAAGATTTTGACACTCATTCTGCGGAGCTCAGAAAGCTCTATTGCACGGCAATCAGCCATGCAATATCCTTTGGGGAGGGGGCAAAGAATGCGGTAAAAACGTTGTATCCCAAGATTAAGGCATATGCGGATGAAGCGCAAGAGGTCGATTATAAGGCAATGCTTGCGGCGTATCTTCTTGCATTAAGCGGTGCCTTGCCGGAGCGTGTGTATGCAATTGACGAGGTAAAAAAGGTAAACCGCGAAACTGTTTACCGTTATTTGGATGAGGTTTTTCACATAAAGATAGAGGAGTAGCACGATATGAAATTGATTGATTTTGATAAGCATTTTCAAAAATTTGCAATGAATCTCGTAAAAAAATATGCGGGTAAGATAAAGCCCGAGGTGTTGGAGGAAAAAATCCCCGATTTCTACACCGCATGGTCCGAAACGGTATATCCCAATCTCGGTTGCTCGCCCGTGCAGTATTTTCAGTCGAAATCGGACGGAGAGCTTGTTCTGCTTTTGTCTGAATACGTATTGCAGGGCATCAGCCTTCCGCAGATTCTTCTCGATGAAATCACAACGCGTAAGGAAATCGCGCAGCCGCTTTCCAAGCTGTTAACGGTCAATAATGAGGAGCTTCAAACGGTTACCGCCAATCTGTTGCAGGAGCTGCAATCTACCATTGGCTTCCCCGTTTATGCAGAGTGGATTCTGAATGACGATTACGGCGTTCCCCTTAAAGAGCTTGCCTGCGAGCTGTTGAATCAGGACCCCGATTGGGTATACGATTACGTTATGCAGGATCTGATTCTGTATAGTGATACCGCAAGGGAATTTCTATGTGATATTCTGGTAAACGCCAAGAAGGATGACAGAACCTTTGACCTATTGATGGAGTTTTTCGATAAGGATATCAACACTCCCTTATTTGCCGCATATCTTGGCAGGTACGGCGATGAGCGTGCATTACCTGCATTAAAGCGCAAGGTTTGCTCTGAGGAAATCACCTATCTCAGCTTTGTTGAGCTGAAAAATGCGATAGAGCGCTTGGGTGAGCCCTGTGATATTGTCCGTGATTTTTCTCACGATCCCTCCTATCAGGCATTAAAGAATCTTCAGGATAAAAAGTAAGAGTGCCCGCTATGCAAAAGAAAAATTCATCCATCGGCTATCTTACTCACGTTTTACTGCCTGTTCTTATATACAGCGGCATATCAGGTGCTGTTGTAGGTGCCGTGATCAGTTTGTTTTCCTTTGTATCGGATTGGCTTTCTGAGCATTCCTACGAAATCTATTTTTTTGTAAAAAATAATCTTTATTATTTACCGCTGTTTTTCCTCGGGCTTGCCGTGCTTGCAGTATTGATGTTTTTACTGCTCACAAAAATACCCGAGGTGAAGGGAAGCGGTATTCCGAGAACAGAGGGGCTTTTGCGCGGTGTGTTGTCCTTCCGTTGGTATCGCCTTGTCATCGGCACCCTTTTGGGTAGCTTTCTTTCCTTTTTCGGCGGTCTTTCCGTCGGTAGCGAGGGGCCTTGCGTTCAGCTTGGCGCCGCAACCTCTCAGGGTGTAAGTGAAATCGGAAAAAATGACTTTGCCTGGCGCAGATACATCTCTACAGGCGGTGCAAGCACGGGTATAGCAGTTGCATTCGGTGCTCCGCTCACAGGTATTATCTTCTCACTCGAAGAGGTACATAAAAAAATCGACCCGCTGCTTTTGGTAACGGTTGCAACCTCAGTCTTTTCGGGTTGCTTCACCTCACATGCAATTAGCTCGCTGTGGGGCGGAAAGGGCTTACTTCTTCCTATTGCAGGTACACTTCAGCCTATTCCCGTTTCTCAAAGCTGGATTTTACTGATTATCGGTCTTGTATGCGGTGTCTTTTCCGTGCTGTTTAACAAGCTTTTGCTGATTGCCGATAAGCATTCAGCCAAAACGAAAGCCAAGCAATTTGTATTTATTCTGGCTATTTTTGTTCTTTCCGGTATCGTCGGTCTTTGCTTTCTGGATTCCGTTGGTAGCGGTATCCGAATCATTCACAAGCTGTTAAGCGGAGAATATCTTCTGAAATATGCCTTGCTTCTGCTTGGCTTGAAGCTTATTCTGGTTACGCTCAGCCTGCATTCGGGTATTACGGGCGGCCTGTTTATTCCTATGCTGACCATCGGCGCACTTCTTGGCGGTGTCATTGGGGATATCGGTATTATGTTCGGTATGAGCGAAAGCTATTATCAGACGGTAATTCTTCTCAGCATGGCGGCATTTTTGGGTGCAAGCATCCGCACTCCGATTACCGCGATGGTTCTTATCGTAGAAGCCACCGGCGCAGGCTCGGGCTTTTTGTCGCTTGGCTTAGAGGTGTTTTTTGCTTATATCGTTGCGGAGATGTGTCAGCGTATTCCCATTTATCACGTATTTCTCGAAAAAGAAATTGAACGTGCTAACGTGGGAAAGGTATTGCAAAGCTTTTCGTTTGAGCTTTTGGTAGACGGCGGTTCCTTTGCAGAGGGCAAGGTGGTCAGAGAGATTTTATGGCCTGTGACCTGCCGAATTGAGAGTATTTCCCGTAGAGAAGAGGTTTTTGTGCCCGATGGCAGAACAAAGCTCGAAGCTGGTGATATTCTGCGCTTTAAGGCAGAGGGCTACGACAAAGCGGCAATAGAAGAGGAGCTGTGTGCTCTCGTTATGAATAATTAAATGAAAAGGTCTGTTTGCACAGTTGCAAACAGACCTTATTTTTATTCTAATGATATGTATTGTTCAATGATTGCTCTTGCAACCTTGATGCCGTCGACCGCCGCGCTCATAATACCGCCTGCATATCCGCATCCTTCACCGCAGGGATAAATTCCTGAAATGTAAGTGGATTGCTTGTTTTCGCCACGTTCAATTCTTACAGGTGCACTCGACCTCGTTTCAACGCCCGTGAGCAATGCGTCGGGATGTGCAAATCCGTGCAGGCGTCTGTCCATATAGCTGATTGCTTCCTTCAACGTACCGCTTACATATTCAGGTAAAATATCGTTCAGATTGCAGAAGGTTATGCCCGGCTGGTAGGTTGGCTTTACCTCTCCGAAGGCATGACTGATTCTGTTTTTAATAAAATCCTCATTGCGTTGGCAGGGCGCACGGTGACTTTCACCTGCCGCACGGAAGGCAAGGCGCTCTAATTGCTCCTGAAACATCACGCCGCCAAGCGGATGAGAAGGGAAATCCTCAGGGGTGACGTTTACAAGCAACGCCGCATTGGCGTTAACACCGTCACGGGCAAAGGCGCTCATACCGTTGGTAACGATGGCATCCCTTTCCGATTGCGATGCAACGACCGTGCCGCCCGGGCACATACAAAAGGTATATGCGCTTCTTGCGCCGTGATATGCCATCTTATATTCTGCAGGCGGTAACGAAGGATGCCCTGCTAACGCTCCGTATTGGCTTTTGTTGATATTGCTTTGCAGATGCTCGATGCGCACACCCACAGAAAAGACTTTTGGCGTTAAAGGAAAGCCCTTGCTTAAAAGCAGACGGTATATATCTCTTGCGCTGTGACCGGTTGCAAGAATCAGGTGAGAAAACTCCTGCTTACCGTCCTTAGAGATAACGGAGGATATTCTGCCGTTTTTTGTTTCAAAATCAAGCAGAGGCTGATGAAAGAGTACGGTTCCGCCAAGTGCTTTGATTTTTTTGCGTAGGTTTACCACTACCTTCACAAGATGATCGGTGCCGATATGCGGCTTAGCAAGATATGCTATCTCCTGTGGGGCGCCTGCCTCAACAAACTCCCTTAATACCTCCTCGCATAGAGGATCGCGGATGTTTGTGGTCAGCTTGCCGTCCGAAAAGGTACCTGCGCCCCCCTCGCCAAACTGTACGTTGGTAGATTCATCCAAACTGCTTCCGTTCCAGAAATCCCGTACTGCCTCAGTGCGTTCGGTTGCTGTTCCGCCTTTTTCGTAAACAACAGGCTTAAAGCCTGCCTTTGCCAGTGTTAATGCGGCAAATATACCCGCAGGGCCAAAGCCTGCAATGGCAATGGGCGGTGCGTTATTTACTTTGGGATAGGTAAAGGGCTTATGTGTTTCTTCCTTATCGGATAGTTCTGCGGCATATACCAATGCAATATTGCGCTTATCTCTTGCGTCTACTGCCTTTTTGGTAATTTTAAAATATTTCACCTTGCCAAGGGGAATTCCGGCTTTTTTTGCAGCACGTTCCCTTACAAGCGCTTCGGGCTCATCTAATCTGAGCTTAATTTCAGTAATTCTTTGTAGCATTTTTCCTCCAGAATTGCTGTAGCAACCTGCATGGCGCTACACCATGCAAAATGCAGATTGTATCCGCCGCAGTCGCCGTCAGCATCAAGAACCTCACCTGCGGCATAAATATTTTTTGCAAGCTT
>JAFQWR010000102.1 GCA_017407365.1 Clostridia bacterium | reverse complement strand
CGGGCAAGGCGATGGAAAAGCTTACCACCGGCGAGCCCAAAAAAAAGCAAAAGCCCGCTCCCATAATACCCGGGCTCCGTACCCCCGAGGGCTTGAAGCCAAAGCCGAAAAAGGCAAAGGAGCAAGCCCCCAAAAAGGAAAAGGAGCAGGCATCCAGAAAAGAGCAGCGGCGCGGCTCCTCTCACCGATTGTTCGGCGCAAAAAAGCATTCTGCATCGCAAAAGAAGCGCAAGGAGCATGCGTATAGCGGCAGAAAAACACCAAAATCCTGATAAAGCAAAGGAAAGAAAACAGTGAAATTCAAAAAAATTGAAATGTTCGGCTTCAAGTCCTTTGCGGATAAGCTGGAAATACAGTTCGATGATGGCATTACGGGCATCGTCGGCCCCAACGGATGCGGCAAAAGCAACGTAGCCGATTCCATCCGATGGGTGCTGGGCGAGCAGTCTGCAAAATCCCTGCGCGGTCACTCCATGACCGACGTCATTTTTGCAGGCACGCAAAACCGTAAGATGCTCTCCTTCTGCGAGGTATCGCTCATTTTCGACAATTCCGACCGCAAAATAGATCTTGATTATTCCGAGATTATCGTTACCCGTAAGCTGTACCGCTCGGGCGACAGCGAATATCTCATCAACCGCGAACCGAGCCGTCTGCGTGACGTAGTGGATCTTTTACGTGAGATCGGCGTACATAAGGATGGCTATTGCATGATCGGTCAGGGCAAGGTGTCCGAGATCATCAACAGCAAGCCCGAGGATCGCCGCGGCATCTTCGAGGAGGCGTGCGGTATCTCCAAATTCAAGCAGCGCAAGGTGGAAACGGAGCGCAAGCTTGCACGCACGCACGATAATTTATTGCGTATCAACGATATTTTAAGCGAGGTAGAGCGTCAGGTCGGGCCGCTTCTGAAGCAGAGCGAAACGGCAAAAAAATATCTGGAATTAAAGGCGAAGCTCACCGATCTTGAAATCAACTTCTTCCTGCATCAGCACGAAACCGCCGCAGACAGCAAGGCGAAGATCGAGCAGGATATGGTTGGTACCGATGAGGAAATCGCCCTGCGTGAATCGGATATTGCCCGTGTGGAGCAGGACGAAGCCACCCTTCGCGAGGAGGTCAACGGCGCCGATGCCAAAATCGAGGCTCTGCACGAGCAGAAGCTTGCCATTTCGATGGGGCTTCAGGGGCAGATGGGCGAGCTTGAAAAGCTGAAAAGTCAGATTGAGCTGATTGAAAGCAGCAGAGACCGTGCCATTGCCGATCGTGAGGAATACACGGCTGAGGTTTCCTCTCTTACCGAGCAGGAGCAGGCAAATCTTGCTTTGATTGAGGCACTCACCGCCGAAACGGAGCGACTTTCTGCCGAATACGAGCAGGCAATGGCGGAGTATTTAGAGGTTGTAGATGTGCTTACCCGCGGAGAGGCGGAAAGCGACGAAAGCAATCGCCGCGTGATGCGCTCGTTAGAGGAGCTGACCGAAATCAAGGCGAACTATTCCCGCTTTGTAACCGAAAAGAAGAACCTGTTAGAGCGTCAGTCTGCCCTGAAGGCGGATATGGAGCGCTTAGAGCAGGAAAAGTCGACCTACGGTGAGGCGGCAGATGCGCTTGCCTCTTCCAAGGCACAGAAGGAGGCGGAGCGTACGGATTACGCCGAGAAGCGTGACCGTATCTCTGAGCTTCTGGATAAGCTCGAGGTAGCCATTGCAAGCCACCGCAAGGAGCTTTCTGCGTTAGAGGCAGAGCAGGTCACCTTAAAGGAGCGCCAGACGGTGCTTCGCCGTGTGCAGGATAGCTTAGATAACTATCAGCGTGCCGTTCAGCAGCTTTTATTGGATGCAAAAAGGGACGCTGCGCTGGGAGAAAAAATTCTCGGCACCGTTGCACAGCTCGTCACCGTGGATAAGCGCTACGAAACAGCAATGGACGTTGCGCTTGGCGGCGCTATGCAAAACGTTGTCGTGCGCTACGAGCAGGATGCAAAGGATTTAATCGCTTACTTAAAGCGTAGAGAATACGGCAGGGTAACCTTCCTTCCCGTAGAAACCGTTCGCGGCAGAACGGTAGACGAGGATGTACGCCGTACGGCGCAGGGGGTAGAGGGCTACCTGGGCGTGGCAAGTGAGCTGATTACCTTTGCGCCCGAATTAAAGCAGATCTTCCAGAACCTTCTCGGAAGAACGCTGATTGCCGCCGATACCGATTCTGCCGCAAGGCTTGCCCGTGCGCTCCGCTATACCGTGCGCATTGTTTCGCTTGAGGGCGATGTGGTGCATCCCTTCGGTGCAATGACGGGTGGCTCCAACAAAAAGAAGGGCGGCTCTCTGCTGCTTGGAGGCGAAAGAGAGCTTGCCGAAATTGAGGAGCGCTTAAAGGAGCTTGCCGAGCGTACCGCCGTGCTTGCGCCCAAGCTCACCGAATACGAGCAAAAGCGCAGCGAGGGCACCGAAAAGTTCAAACTGCTGCAATCGCGCCTGTACGAGCTGGATCTTGCGCTGGTAGAAATGACCGAGCGCTACGAAAAGCAAAAAACCCTCTACGACGAAAAGGAGCGTTTATATGCTGCCTACGCAGAGGAAAACTTCCGGAATGCGCAGAAGATCGAGCGTATCGAAACGGACCTTGCCGACGTGGACGCCGCAGAGGAATATCTGCAAAAGCAAAAGGAGCTTGCCGCAGGAGAATCGGATAAATTCCGTGTCACCTTCGAGGAGCTTCGAGCAAAGCGTACCCGCTTGAACGAGCAGACGACCGAGCTCAAGGTTGCGCTCACCGAAAAGAAAACGGCGGCAGAAAATGCCCGTGCAGAGGGCGAGCGTCTTTCGGCGGCATTGCTCACGGCTAAGGCAAAGGCGCTTAAAGCAGAGCAGGATTTAGACAGCTGTCTTGCCGTGCTCACCGAGCTGGATTCCCGCCGTGCCATGGTGCACGTTTCCGAGGAGGACGAAAGAAAGCTTGAAGAGGCAGTTGCAGAGATTGCACGCCTGCAAAGCTTCAAGAGTCAGGCGCAGGCGCAGATGATTGCTTTGGGCAATCGCCGTAAGGAGGCGCAGGAGCTTCTGAATCTTGCGCTCGATAAAAAGCGCCGTCAGCTTTCTGCCATTGAGCGTGTGGATACCGACCTCGAGCTTCTGCAAAAGCGTATCGCAGAGGAATACGAGCTGGATTACGAGGGCGCAACCGCCTACCGCAACCCCGAGTTTGTGTTTGAGGGCGCCGAGCAGGAGATCACGCGTACGCGCAGGTCGATCAACGGTCTGGGCAGCGTAAACGTCAATGCAATCGAGGAATACCGCGAAATGAAGGAGCGTTACGACGAGCTTTCTGCGCAGAAGGAGGACCTCGACAAGGCAGAGGCAGATATGCGTCAGATCATCAGCGAGCTTACCAAAGAGATGCAAACGCGCTTCGACACCGGCTTTGCCGAGATTTCTCAGCATTTCCAGCGCATCTTCAAGGAGCTTTTTGGCGGCGGCAACGCAAAGCTCGTTCTGCTTGAAAGCGAAAACGGAGATCCCTTAAACCAAGGTGTGGATATCGTGGCAGAGCCCCCGGGCAAGAAGCTGCAAAACATCTCACTGCTTTCCGGTGGTGAAATGTCGCTTACCGCAATTGCAATTCTGTTTGCAATCTTAAAGCTGAAGCCCATGCCCTTCTGTGTATTAGACGAGATTGAGGCGGCGTTAGACGATGCCAATACCGATCGCTTTGCACGCTACTTAAAGCGCTTCAGCAAGGATACGCAATTTATTGTTATCACGCACAAGAAGCCTACGATGGAGCAGGCAGACGTTTTATACGGCGTAACGATGGAGGAAAAGGGCGTTTCCAAAATGGTATCCGTTCAGCTTACCGATATCGACTTCAACAAATAAACGGTGCTTTTATGGGGCAGGCTTTACGGCTCTGCCCCTTATTTTCAATAGAACAGGCTACAGGCTTTTTTCAAAGGAGTGTTCATTATGGGATTTTTCAGTAAAATCATCAACGGACTAAAAAAGACAAAAAATACCATTGCAGATAAGCTTTCCAAGCTGTTTGGCTTGGGTATTTCAGATGAGTTCTACGAGGAGCTCGAAAACATCCTCATCTCTGCGGACGTAGGCGCCGCCTGCTCTCTGCGTATCGTGGATGAGCTGCGCGACAAGGTAAGCGAAAAGCGCCTGAAAACGGAGGAGGAGGTGCGTGCTGCATTAAAGGAGATCATGGTGGAAACACTCACCTACGATCCCTTCGATCCCGATTATCCCCTTGTCATTCTGGTAGTGGGCGTAAACGGTGTGGGTAAAACCACCAGCATCGGCAAGCTTGCAAGCTGGTTTGTTTCCAAAAAGAAGAGTGTTGTTCTTGCGGCTGCCGATACCTTCCGTGCGGCGGCATCCGAGCAGCTCGGCGTTTGGGCAGACCGTGCCAACGTGCGTATTGTAAAGCACGCAGAGGGTGCAGACCCTTCTGCCGTGGTATACGATGCCATTTCCTCTGCCAAGGCAAAGAAAACGGATGTTGTTATCGTGGATACCGCAGGCAGACTGCACAACAAAACCAATCTGATGCAGGAGCTTTCCAAGATCAACCGTGTCATCGACCGTGAATATCCCGAGGCAGTCCGCTACAATTTCCTTGTGCTGGATGCAACCACCGGTCAGAATGCCATTCAGCAGGTCAATGCGTTTGATCAATCTGTAGAGCTTGACGGCTTGATTTTAACCAAGCTTGACGGTACCGCAAAGGGCGGTGTTGTTCTTGCAATCAACGAAGAAACGGAGGTCCCCGTTTATTTCGTCGGTGTAGGAGAGGGTATCGACGATTTGATGGAGTTTGATGCTGAGTCGTTTGTAGATGGCATCCTGTAAAACGGCTGAAATACTTCGCATTACTTCGTTAACCTTACGTTTCCCCGTCGGT
>JAFQWR010000101.1 GCA_017407365.1 Clostridia bacterium | reverse complement strand
TTATACGACGAAAAGGGCGCATTAACGGGCAAAACGCACGTGCGTGGGGAGCAAATCCCCGAGGGGTACTACCATCTTGTGGTGCACGTGTGGATTAAAAACAGCAAGGGCGAATACCTCATTTCTCAGCGCAGTGCAGACCGCCCCTCTCATCCGCTGATGTGGGAGTGCGTGGGCGGCTCGGTAACGGTGGGCGAAAGCAGTCTGATGGGCGCACTGAGAGAAACGAAGGAGGAGGTCGGCATAGACCTCTTGCCCGAAAACGGCTCGATGGTACGCACGGTAACAAGGGGCGTGGTAAACGGCGTAAGCTTTGCGGATATTCTGCACGTCTGGAGGTTCGATTACAACGGCGAGGCGGATTTATCCAAAGCCACCACAAAAGAGGTTGCGGACGCAAAATGGATGACGGTAGAGGAAATCCGCGCGCTAAACGGCAGCGGCAGGCTCGTGCCCACCCTTGGCTATTTCTTCACGGAGATAATCTGAGGGCTTCTTTTGCTCGGAAAGGGTGTGCGGCTTGGTAAAACAGTTGCGTTATAGGGAACATTGTGCTATAATATAAACGAGAATGTTCCCTATAAGGAGTAACCTTGTGGATAGTACCTTTGAGATGATTCAGAATCTGCTGCGTACAAGGGCAGAGCTTCAGGCAAGACTGCAATTGATTCCCTATGAAGGCACGGTGGAAATCAAGGAGCAGAACGAAAAAAAATATCTTTATATCCGCAAAAGAGAGGCAGGTAAGATAAAATCCACGTATGTCGGCGTGTATTCCGAAGAGCTGCATCTGCTTCTTTTGCGCAGTGTAAAAGAGGCAAGGGAGTTAAGAAAGAGCCTGCGAAGAGCAGACAGCGCACTTGCCGCCTATGGATACGAAAGGGGTGAGCTACCCATAGAGGTAATTCTGAACCTGGAGCTTGCAAGAGCGTGCATGAAGGTCAGCATCTACGAGCAGGCGGTGCTTGAGGGGCTTACAACAACCTTTCCCGATACCGAAACCATCATCGATAACGGCAAGGTAAATCACGTAAGTGCAGAGGACGTGCAGAAGATACTCAACTTAAAGCACGCATGGGAATTTATTCTGGATGAGGACATCCTGCAGGTGCCCTCCGATTTTTACGTTTGCCAATACATTGCAAGGCTTGTGAATGAGGGCTTTTATCAGGAGGGTGGCAGAGTGCGCGGTGTGCCCGTAAAAATAGGCGGCTCACGCTATATACCGCCCCTGCCCGTGGAGAATGTGGTAAGGGAAAGCATTGCCGCCATTGTTGCCGATAGCGATGACCCTGTGGGGGTTGCCATTGAAATTGCGCTGTACGTGATGAAGGCGCAGATATTCAACGACGGCAACAAGCGCACGGCGATTTTGTTTGCCAATCACTATCTGATTGCGCACGCCGCAGGGCTGATGGTCGTGCCGGAGGAATGCGTGGCAGAGTTCAAAAGACTGCTTGTGCAGTATTACGAAAAGGAAAATACGCAGGGAGTAAAAGATTTTTTACGGGAAAAATGCATAAGGCGTGTAAAATGACCCTTCTTCTTTGTGCAGGGATTTGTGTCTTGCCCGCATTCATGCTATAATATAAAAGAAAAGAAGCTTCCGTGCAGTACAAACGAAAAACAGGAGCGTAAGCAATGATAACGGAAAAATCGTGCGGTGGCGTGGTGTTTACCAGAGTCGGGGAAGAAATCCGATACGTCATCATCAGGGGAAATAACGGAGTATACGGCTTTCCCAAGGGCCACATGGAGCCCGGGGAGGGCGAGGAGCAGACCGCTCTCAGGGAGATTGCAGAGGAGGCAGGGCTTTCGGTGCGATTGCTTCCCGGCTTCCGCTCGGTGGTCTACCACCATCTGCACCGCAACGGAGAGCAGAGAAAAAAGCGCGTGGTGTATTATCTTGCCGAATACAGCGGACAGACGCCCGAAAGGCAGGAATCTGAGGTGAAAAGCATCCATCTGATGGAATACGCCGAGGCAATGAAGGCGCTCACCTTCGGCAACGTAAAGCGTGTGCTGATGCAGGCAAACGAATTTCTTTCAGCGCAGTAATAAGGGGGCTTTGCCCTCTAAAACAGGCAAGCCGCCATCCGTGCCCCAAAAAGGGGAGCGAAGGGGGCGAAAGGTGGGTAGGATAAGGTTATGAATTACGACATAGACGTATCGAAGCGACTGAGCAGAATGAGCCTGAATTTTGAAATCGGCGGCTACAAATTCAGGACGTACTGGTGCCGTGTGGTGATGAACGAGAGCAATATATTCAACGATAAGGAGCACAGCCACTCCTTTTTCGAGCTGCACCTGTGCTTCAAGGGCGAAAGCAAATTCCTCATCGGCGGCAACGAGTTCATCCTGAAAAAGGGCACCTACATCCTGTGTGACTGCCGTCAGAAGCACACCATTGTGTCGATGAGCCGTGATTTTGAAAAGTTCGTCTGGGGCTTCAACGTTTCCTCCGAAACGGAGGGTGACGCCATTGCTGAGCTTTCCGCAGAGATACGGCAGAAGCTCTTTTTTGAGTACGGCGACGAAATCGAAAGCATTTTATCCCTTCTGTTCAACGACGTTTTACAGCGGCAGAGCGACTACCGCAGTACGGTAAAGGCAAAGCTGTATCTGCTGTTTATGGAGCTGTTCCGCTCCGCCGTAAAAAGGGGCAGGGTAAAGGAATCCGCCGCCAGCAGAGAGGAGCACAGCGCAAGGGTGATTGCCTCGTACATCAACGACAACATCCTCTACGGCGTTGCGCCCGAGGATTTATCTAAGGAGTTTGCCCTGTGCGAGCGTCAGCTTTCCCGTCTGTTTGAGCGCAATTACAACATCTCATTAAGCAAATACATCCTGATGAAGAAGATGGAAAAGGCAAAGGAGCTGCTTGAAGAAACGGAGAAAAGCCTTTCGGAAATCAGCGAGCTTTTGGGCTATGCCGACGCCTACACCTTTGGCAAGGCGTTCAAGCGGCACGAGGGTATGAGCCCGGGCAAATTCCGCTCGTCCATCCGTATGTAAGCCCCAAACGGGCAAGCGTGGCAATATGCCGCGCTTTTTTTATGCCCCAAGGCGTTAAGGGTGCAAGCCGACGAGAGAGGGGGCGGTTTGTCAATTTTGCACACCTTCCTCTGCCGCAAAAACAGGAATGTCCAAAAAAGACATTTTCTTGTCATTCCTAAACATTGAAAGAGAGGGCATAGCGTTGTATAATTATGGTATGCTGACAAGCATAGATTGGAGAATTGTATGGGACAGTTAAAAAAAGGCATCTATCCTGTAATGCTTACTCCCTTTTCGGGCGGCAATGTAGATTACGGAGCAGTTCGGGCTCTGACCGAATGGTACATCCGGAACGGCTGTCAGGGCATTTTTGCCGTGTGTCAGTCGAGCGAGATGTTTTATTTAAGCTTAAAAGAGCGTGTTGCCATCGCAAAAGAGGTGGTAAGGGCGGCAGGCGGCAGAGCCACCGTGGTTGCCTCGGGGCATATTTCCGATTCCATCGAGGCGCAGGCGGAGGAGCTGAACAAAATCGCCGAAACGGGCGTGGACGCACTGATATTGGTGACCAACCGTTTGGATATACACAACGAGGGCGAGGAGGTATGGCTGAAAAATGCCGACCGTCTGCTTTCGCTTCTTGACAGCAAGGTGCATCTGGGCTTTTACGAATGCCCCAAGCCGTATAAAAAATTGCTCACCCCCCGTATGATTGATTGGTGCCTTGCAACGGGCAGATTCCGCTTCATCAAGGATACCTGCTGCTCGCCCGAGCTTCTTTCAGACAGACTGCGTCAGCTTCACGGCACCGACCTTATGCTGTTCAACGCCAACGGGCAGACGCTTCTTGGCAGCTTAAAGCAGGGTGCGGCAGGGTATTCGGGCATTCTGGCAAACTACTGCCCCAACCTTTTGGCAGAGCTGTACCGCCTGCACACCTGCGACCCCGTCCGTGCGGAGCAGCTTTCGGATATGCTTTCCGTGCTTTCGTTCACCGAAAATGCGGCGTATCCCGTCACGGCAAAATACTTTCAGCAGCTTCTGGGCAACCCCTTCACCTTAGAAACACGTGCGGTGGACTCCTCGGTGTTTGACCGCTACCAGAGGGAGTGCGTGGATCAGCAGCTGCGTGTCTATAAAAGACTTATGGAGGAATACGGCGTATGAAAAAAAGCCTTGCTGAGCTTTTTGCGCCCCGTGCGTCGGTGGACATCATTTTAGATACCGACACCTACAACGAAATCGACGACCAGTTTGCCATTGCCTACCTGCTCAAAAACAGAGAGCGCATTGCAATCAAGGGCTTCACCGTGGCACCCTTTGCGCCCATCCACAACAAACGGGTGGGTAGCGTTGCCGAGGGGGTAGAGGCAAGCAAAAAAGAGATTGAAACGGTGCTTACGCTGGGCGGCGCAAACGACCTTCTTCCCCTTGTAAAGCGCGGCGCAACCGCCTTTATGCAAAACGAGCAGACACCCGTAGAAAGCGAGGCGGCGGAGTTTATCATCCGCACCTCTATGGGCTACACGGCGGAAAATCCGCTTTTTGTGGTGGCAATCGGCGCCATCACCAACGTGGCATCCGCTCTTCTGATGGACGCAGACTTAAAAAACCGCATTGCCGTAATCTGGCTGGGCGGCTCGGCGTACGGCTGGTGGCGCAATCGGGAATTCAATATGTATCAGGATATTGCCGCCGCAAGGGTGGTGATGGGCAGCGAGGTGCCTTTTGCGCAGCTTCCCTGTCAGGGCGTGGTTTCGGAGTTTATCACCACCAAGCACGAGATGGAGCATTGGCTGACGGGCAAAAACCCCATGTGCGACTATCTGCTCAGCCACAGCATGGAGATGATGCCGCACTTCGTGTATTCGGAGGCGTGGGGCAAGTGCCTGTGGGACGTAACCGCCATCGGCTTTCTGCTCAACGATAGCTCCCGCTTTATGCGCACGCAAACGGTAAAGGTGCGTCTGCCGCAATACGGCGCGGACGCTTACGAGGAATCGCCCACCGAAAAGGAGGTTTTCTACGTATGCGAAATCCGCAGGGATGCGCTGATGTACGACCTCTACACAAGGCTGGGGCAGTAAGGGCGCATTTGCTCCCCCGGGGCGTGGGGCTTTGCATAAAAGCCGCAGGGCGGCAGAGGATAAGCGCAAGGGTGCAAAAAGCCCTTGGCAGAAGCAAAGCGCACCCCAATCACACAGGGAAATAAGCGTAGCCGCTTGTTTTTATAAAAAATGAAATTCTTTTTAGGAGGAAGAACATGAGAACTTTGAAGCAAAAAAAGACAGCTCTCACTCTGCTGTCGCTGGTATGCCTGTTGGCGCTTGTGTTTACCGCAGGTCTTTCTGCCGTTTCCGCTAACGAAACGTACGATTACCCCGTAAAAGCAACGGACGTCAGCATTGGCAGAGATAACAACGGTCTGGTTTATTCCGCAACGGACGCCATTGCCGTGCAGACGGTTGCAACCGCAAACAGAGCGGAAGCAAACTACGGCTGGGGCGCATTTGCGGCAAACGGCTTTACCTACGGCGAGCTGCCCGAGGGTCTGAACGCACTCGTTATGGACGTAAGCTTCCCCGACAACACCTTAAACTACGGTCTGCAAATCGTTGCCATCGACAACAAGGGCAACAAGGCAAACCTGCACACGGGTTACAGCTGGGGCGCAAGCATGACGAACACCACGGCGAAGTCCTTCTACCGCTACTACGAGGCAGATTCCAAAATCGGTAAGGCAGGCACCATCGAGGAGGCTCCCTTACGTGCTTGGGTATTCACCGGCATTCAGGCTACCGCACAGAATAAGGTTCAGACCGCCGCTCAGGCAACGAAGACCTCCTTCTACGGCAAGTACATTTTCCTCACCGAAAATTACAGCGCGGTAGACTTTACCGATCTGAAGGAAATCATCTTTATGTCCGCAGCCGCAAACAACAAATACGGCAAGTGGAGCCTGGGCAACATCTACCTGGCAAGCATGGATTCCCCCGAAACGATCGACGCACGCCCCTATGTAACCGAGGCATCCGCACTCACGGCGCTCACCCCCATCTGGGCACCCTCGAAGGAAAAGGCTGTTCCCTACATCCCCGCAGCGCTGAACGGCGTGGATGACGGCGCCTTTGCCATCAGCTACGTAGAGGACGGCTTCACCTTAGAAAGAAACGCTAAGGCGATGATCTCCAACTACACCTCTCTTACCGTTCCCTTCCCCGCAGAAATGGGCGAGGAAAAGGTTTCCTTAACGGATATCGCATACTACTTTGAGGTAAACAACACCTCGGGTAAGGACTTAGAGTATTCGTTGAAGGTTGTAGACAGCGAGGATACCACCAACGTCTGGTACACCACCCTGCTCCTCGAAAACGGCGAGCTGTATAAGGGCGCAGAAAAGGCAAGCCTTGCCTTCGACGAAAGCAAGAAGCAGAATATGGTAGCCGCAGACGGCACCATCACCGAGGGCACCTTGGGTATCATCCCCGCAGGCTTCAACGGCAAAATCACCGTTACCCTTTCGGATGCAAGCTTCGTAGCGAAAAAGGAGGGTGCTTCCTTCCCCGCATATGTAAGCCCCAGCCTGGTTATGATCTTCAACAATATGATGCTCGCAGAGGGCGAAAGCATCAGCTTTATGCCCGGCGCTAAGATCGGCTTCCAGTCGGCATCTGCGGTTATCGCTCCCCCTCCCGCTGTAAACATCTACGACTTTGACGTAAACGGATACAGCTTAAACAAAACCAATCCCATCGACGAAAGCGCAACGCTGTTCGATTTTGACGGCATCTCCAAGGGCAACTACCACTTCAAGGTCACCCTGCCCGAGGGCGTATCCACCAACGAAACGCTTGGCTTCCTCATTCAGGTAAGCAACCCCACCGCATACAACCGTCCCTTCAACATCGAGCTTTACGATAAGGACGGCGAGGTATTCCGTCCCGCTTCCACGGGTGATACCATCAAGATCATCGACGAAAAAACCAACGTATCCAACCCCGAAATCCGCTCGGGCTATCAGATCCGCTTCAACAAAGAGGTAGCAGGCACGGTAATTATCCCCTGGACGGCTACGCAGTTTAACAGAACCGTCACCGCAGAGGGTGCCAACCAGACGCCCGTAAACGGCAAGCTGAACGAGGTTGTTGCCTTCGGTATCAACATCTGGCCCGACCAGGCAGGCGAGCTTGAGGTTATCTGGATTGTAGGCGACTACGGCTTCGTGGATATGGAGGGTAAGGTTTGCGGCGTTACCGAAAACGAGTACACCGATTGGGTAATCACCGAGGAATTCGAGCCCAACAAAATCACCCTGCAATCGCTTCCCTACTGCACGCTGAGCTACGAAACCAACCTCCCCGAGGCTGAGGCGGCTCTGCAAATCAAGCTGAGTGCAGAAAAGGTTTACTACCCCTTCGGCACCGCATACATCAACGTAGTTCCCAACACCGGCTACATCGTGGAATCGGTAACCTTAAACGGCACGCCCGTTGAAAAATCGGGTGCAACCGTTTACCCCGTAGAAAACGTAACGGGCGGCGAGGCGAAGTTCTACATCACCTTCGCGGCAATCGAAGAGCCCGGTGACGAGCCCGGTGACGAGCCCGGCGACGAGCCCGGCGAAAAGCCCATCGGCGGCTGTGGCAGTGTAGCAGGCGGCATGGCTGCCATCGCAGCACTCCTTGCAGCAGGCTTTGTAGCATTACGCAGAAAATAATCGTTAAAAAAGTAAGGTAACATGGATCAACTTATTGAAAAAAACAGAGAAAACGGATATTGGATTTACAACATTCCCGGTATTCTCATATCGCAAAAGGGGACGGCACTCGTGTACTACGAGTGCCGTCACGGCGGCGATTGGTCGGTCAGCGACATCGCATTAAAAATCAGCCACGATGGCGGCAAAAGCTTTTCTCAGCGCAAAACCGTGGTGTCGGGCAACGGCAGGCACACGGTGCACGCCGCTATGATGTACGAAAAAAACGGAGCGCTTTATCTGCTGTGGAACGAGGATTATCACCGCGCATACCTGGCAAAAAGCACCGACGAGGGCGAAACGTGGAGTGCGCCCCGAGATATAACCTACGTCTACGAGGAGCTGTATCAAAAATACCCCTGGCAGGTGGTCTGTCAGGGCCCCGGTCACGCAATCGTGACAAAATCGGGCAGAGTGATTTTAGGCGTATGGATGGCAAACAATTCAGGCGACCGCAACAAGCACTTCCCCTCGGCAATGGCAACCGTGTATTCGGATGACGGCGAGCATTTTATGGCAGGAGAGGTGATTTTTGGCGACGAGCAGTTTTTCAACCCCAGCGAAAGCGTCATTGCCGAGTGCAGCGACGGCAGCTTCTACTTAAACTTCCGTCAGTCCTCCGAAGCCCGCTACCGCGCGGTAACCCGAAGCGCAAGCGGCATTGGCGGATGGAGCGAAAAAAGCTTCGACCTTGCCCTGCCCGACCCCGAATGCGCCGCAGGCCTTACGGTGGCAGAGGAAAAGCTGGTGTTTTCTAACTGCAATCACGATAAAAGCACCCGTGACCCACGCAAAAACCTCACCCTGCGCATCAGCGCAGACTGCGGCAGAACGTGGAGCAAGGGCTACCTTGTAAACGAAAATGCGGGTTACAGCGACGTAGCCTACGATAGCACACGCAAAACGGTCGTCGTTGTATACAACGGCGGCAGAATGGAAGGGGCGGAGGATTGGTGGCAATATCAGGGTATCCGCGTTGCCGTGGTGCCCATAGAGGAGATTTGCTGATGTCTGCAAGAGAAAAAATAAAAAAGGAATGGAAAAGCACCGACTACGAGCTGATTGTCATGGCTCTTTTGGGTGTGCTGTTTCTGTTCGTATTTGCCTATCTGCCCATGTACGGCATTACGCTTGCGTTTAAGGACGGTGACGGCAAAATCAACGTTCTGCGCACGCTGTTTTACGGTGAGTGGATCGGCTTCGATAACTTCAAGGCGTTTTTTATGGACGAGAAGTTTTATCAGGTGCTGCGCAACACGCTGGGGCTCAATCTGCTGATGCTGGTAATAGAATTCCCTGCGCCCATTCTTCTGGCGCTTTCCATCAACGAGGTGATGCATAAGCCGTATAAAAAGGTGGTGCAGAGCATCTCTATCTTCCCCCACTTTTTGTCCTGGACCATCTTCGGCGGCATCATCCTTGCGGTGAGCAACGTCAACACGGGCGTCATCAACCCCGTTCTGGAGGTGTTTGGGCTATCCTCCCCCGATAAGCCCGTCAACCTCGCCACGGGCGAGTATATCTGGTGGCTGATCATCCTTTCCTCGCTGATCAAAAGCACGGGCTGGGGCTCCATCATCTACCTCACGGCAATCACGGGCATAGACCCTGCCCTTTATGAGGCGGCAGAAATAGACGGCGCGGCGCGCTTTGCAAAAATGCGGCACATCACCCTGCCCTCCATTATGCCCACCATCACCCTGTTCTTTATTCTGAGGCTATCCAATATGCTGGATAACTCCTTCGAGCAGTTCTACGTGTTCCAGAACGGCGCAAACCTCACCCGAAGCGAGGTGCTTTCTACGTACATCTGGAAGATGAGTATCGGCAGCAGCGACAGACGCTTCTCCTATTCCTCTGCGCTCGGTCTGTTCAACTCCGTCATCGGCTTCATTCTTTTGCTCATCGGTAACCTTACCTCTAAAAAGCTTACCGGAAAGGGGGTGTTCTGATGAAGAAAAATCAGGCAGGAAGCGGCAGAAGGCAGAGGATGCTTCCCTTCGACTACATCAACTATATTTTGCTTGGGGCGCTTGTGCTGATTGCCTTCTACCCGATGTGGTACGTGCTCATCTGCTCGTTCAACGAGGGCCCCGACTTTATGGCAGGCGGCATCTGGATTCTGCCCCGCAAATTCACCACCCTCAACTATCACATCGTGTTTGGTGACGCCAAGCTGTGGCACGCATTCTTCGTAACGGTGATGAAGACGCTCATCGGCACCTTCACAGGGCTTCTGTTCACCTCGGTTGTGGCGTATTCCATGAGCCGCAACGAGCTGAAATACCGCAACGTGTTCTATTGGGTGAATATGTTCACCATGTTCTTCGGCGGCGGTCTTGTTCCCTATTACCTCATCATACGTGCAACGGGTCTGTACGACAGCTTTCTGGTATACATCATTCCCGCGATGTATTCCGTGTATAATATGATCGTGATTTCCACCTTCTTCCGCGGCATACCAAACGATCTGCACGAGGCGGCAATCATCGACGGCGCAGGCGAGTTTGTAACGCTGTTTACGGTGTATCTGCCCCTTGCAAAGCCCATTCTTGCCACCGTTGGCCTGTGGCTTGCCGTGGGGCATTGGAACGGCTACTTCGGCACCATGGTCTACACCGACGGCGGCAACCTCACCACCCTGCAATACTACCTGTTGCAGCTGATTAAGCAGACCACCGCACCCGACAATATGGATGCGGAGTCTATGGAAAAAATCGTTTCCGAAACGGTTTCGTATGCGGCAATGGTGGTTGCAACCATCCCCATTTTATGTGTATATCCCTTCCTGCAAAGGTTCTTCACCAAGGGCATTGCGCTGGGAAGCTTAAAGGGATAAAAGAAAGGAGAAAAACTTATGACAATGAACAAAACGGCTATGATTCGTATCGTGGTTATTGCTGTAATCATCGCTCTTATGGGCGGCATTGTGGGCGTGATTGTTTCCTCGCTGAACGACCTGAAAGACGTAGAATCCAATCTGCCCGACTTCCCCACCACCCCCGCAGAGAAAAACAGCTGGGAGTATTGGGAGGATTCCGACTACGACAACGGAGAAATCGTAGAGCTGGATTGGTACGTAAATGCCAGCACCTGGCGTTGGTCGGGCAACGGCTCCACCGCAGTAGCGCAGGCAATTTTAGAAAAAACGGGCGTGAAAATCAACTTCTCCGTGCCCGTAACGGATGACGGCGAAAAGCTCACCACCATGATTGCAGGCAATGCGCTTCCCGATCTTGTCACCTTAGAGGTAAACGACAACACCCGTATTTCGCTTGCAGAGGAGGGCTACACCTTCTCGCTCACCGAAATGGCGAAGCGTTGGGCTCCTAAGTTTTTAGACCGCTACACCGCAGAAATCCAGACCCGCTTTGCCGCAACCGACGGCGACCTCTACGGTATGCCCCACCTCTACTATGCGCAGGAGGACTTAGACGCCTATAAGGAGCAGGGCAGCGCACTGCTTCCCAACACCGTTTTCTGTGCAAGAGAGGATATGCTGGATTGGTACGGGCAGACCTACCCCGAGGCAGACCCCACCACGCCCGCAGGCTTTATCGAGATGTGCAAGCGCGTGAAGAAGGAATGCCCCTTATACACCACCGATTCGGGCTATTCCACCGTACAGCTTGCGTACTTCCCCGCAAACAACGAGTGTGAATCCATCACCAAGCTCACCGAATACTTTGCGTACCTTTCGGAGGACGAAAACGGTCAGCTGAAATACCGCAACGCAGACGAAAGATATCAGGAGGCTCTGCTGTTCATCAACGAGATGTACCGCGAGGGCTTAATCAGCTATTCCAACTTCACCGACAGTAGAAGCGCGGTTGGCAGTAACATCCAGAACGGCAGACCGTTCGTCACGCTGGTAACGCCGCAGAACTATCAGGCAAACTTCTATCAGTGGAACACGGCGCATAAGGATCAGGAATATGTGCCCATCGTGTTTACCAACAAGGATGGCGACGCACCCCTTCTCAAAGACCTTTCGGGCACGGGCTATCTGTATACCATGGTTTCCTCCAACTGCGAGCGCCCCGACCGCGTGATGAAGCTTTTAGACTTTTTAAGCTCTGACGAGGGTCAGATGCTGATGCTCTACGGCGTAGAGGGTGAGCATTGGAATTGGGACATCCTGCCCGGCGAAAAGGGCACGGTGGGAGGCAAGGAGGTTACCTTCAAATACGGCAGGGTAAAATGGGCAAACGAGGAAGTAGAGCGCACCGTTTATGCGGGCAACTCCGTAATCACCTACGGCTTCGACTTTGAAATTTTGACCAACCGTATGTTCGACCACATGGTCAACCCCACGGGTATTTCCCTCCGCAATTTAAGCTCGTTTATTCTGTATAACCAGAAATCCCCCCTGGTGCCCTACTGCTACAACGCAATGACGGGCGCATATACAAGGGATGCAAGAGATAAAGACTACCTTTCTATCGTAAATAAGGATACCAAAATCAAAAACCTGTGGATCGAAAGAGCCTCTACCATCCTCACGCAGGATACCGCAGAGGACTGCATGATGATTTACAACAGCACCCTTGCCACCGCAAAATCGTGGGGCTACGAGGATGTTCTTGCCTTCGACAACGCCTGCTTCCAGGTGTACAAGCAGCAAAGAGGCATCCGCTTCGCTATGCCCGTATACGAGGAAGGCTACGTTCAGCCCGAAATCCGTTTCCGCGGATTCCCCGAGTATATGATCGAAATCCCCGATCTTGCTTGGGAAGCGGCAGGTAAATAAAGGAGAGTTACTTATGAAAAGGCTATCGGTTGTGCTTGCGCTTGTAATGCTTGCGGCGCTTGTGGGCGTGCTTTTCCCCTCGGCAAATGAGGCGAGCGCCTTCGACGCAAGCAGCTTCAAAATCATCAAGGTCACCGACGAAAACCGTGCAGAGGTGTTTGCTACCGCAATTTCTTCAAGCACGACAGAAACCTACAACCCCGCAGACAGACTGTGGAACGGCATTCCGCACATCGAGGTCACCGCAGGCGGCAGACTGTTTGCCGTATGGTACACGGGCGGCACCAACGAGCCGCACGACGACAACTATATGGTGCTTGGTTACAGCGACAACGGTGGCAAGAGCTGGGTAGACCCCTTTATCATCGTGGATACCTACGATGATAGCATCCGTGCCTTCGACCCCTTCCTGCACATCAACAGCCGTGGCGAGCTGGTGTGGTATTGGTGGAGAGGAAGCAACTGGCAGATGACCATTCCCAACCCCGACGCCGCACCCGAGGATATCACGTGGAGCACGCCCGTCATCACCGGCCCCGACAACCTCGGCGCCTGCATTCAGGAGCCCGTGCGCCTTTCGGATGGCTCGCTTGCCATCTGCCGTCAGAACGGCTATATGGCTAAGGACATCGATTTTATCGTTTCTTCCGACGAGGGCAGAACGTGGAGAAAGCGCGGCACAGCAATCTCTAAGGCAGAGCAGGATTCCTCCGAGGCAAGGGTATTGGAGCTTTCCGACGGAACGCTGTGGCTGCTTGGCAGAGTGCCGGGCGGCGCAGGCGGCGGCGTACAGCGCTGGGTTTCAACGGATAGCGGCTGGTCTTGGTCAGAGCCGGAATACGATCTCGGCGCCCCCTTCATCGGCCCCGGCTCCCGCTTTGCGGTAGAAAAGCTTGCCTCGGGCAACATCGTCATCGTTTCGCACAATACCACCTCCTCCCGTACCGATCTTACGGTGTGGATGAGCGAGGACGGCGGCAAAACCTGGCCGTACAGGATGCTGATTGACGATCGCACCAACGTTTCCTACCCCGAGCTTGACCAGGCGGCAGACGGCACCATCTATCTCATATACGATAAGGGCAGAGCCATCGAAAAGGAAATCCGCCTTTCGGTATTCAACGAGCAGGACATCCGCGAGGGCTGTATCAGCTCCGCCAAGGGCGTCAGCCGTGCCGTGGTTGCAAAGGACGCAAGCTACAACGACATCGTTTTTGCCGATACGGGCGTGAGCGGCGGCGTGCTCACCGTGGCTGTGGGCACCAAAAAGGAAAAAATCTTTGATATGCTCAACGAGCAGGTTGCCGTTGTCAGCGAAAGCGGCGAGGAAAAGCTTTTAAGCGGCGAATGGAAGGTGCTTGGCTACAAGCAGGATACGTGCGGCGTGTACGAATTCTACTACAAGTACAACAAGAGCGATCTGCCCCAAAAAACCGCCGACAACCGTGGGCTTCTTACCGTTAAGGTAAGGCTTGTGGATCAATCCGAGCCACCCCAAAAGGGCTGCGGCGCAACCGTTGCCGTCGTGGCGGCTGTGGTGGCCGTGTGCGCCGCAGGTGCTGCGGTTGCCCTCGTTCTGCGCAAAAAAAGGTCTGCTTAAATAAGCCCCCTTGCTTCAAGGGGCAACGGATCAAAAAAAGCATTCTGTTTAAGGAAGGTACACTTTGTTAAAGGAAGTAATGAAAAAAGAGCGTGACGCAATCACGCAGATGATCGAGCAGGAAAACGGACAGTACGACGTCGTTTTGGATCTCTTTCAGAAATGCGAGGGCAAGCTTGTGTTTATGGGCGTTGGCAAAAGCGGCCATATCGGCAAAAAGCTTGCGGCAACCTTTTCCTCGCTGGGCATTCCCTCGTTTTTTGTGCACAGCACCGAGGCAATGCACGGCGACCTCGGCATGATTACCCCCAAGGATATTGCCGTGCTCATTTCCAACAGCGGCAACACGCAGGAGGTCGTGCAAAACATTGCGCCCCTCAGGGCAAACGGCGTGGTTACCGTTGCCTTCACCTCGGGTAAGGACAGCCTGCTTGCCGCAGGGTGCGACTATCAGCTGCTGTACCCCAAAGCCGAGGAGGCAGATGCCCTGCACCTTGCTCCCACCGTTTCCAGCACGCTCACCCTTGTGTTGGGTGACGCCATTGCCTGTGCGCTTTCCGAGCGGAAGGGCTTTACCCGTGCGGATTTTTACAAATACCATCCCAACGGCGCACTCGGTGCAATGCTGAAAAAGGAGCAGAAATAATATGGCAAAAATAACGGT
>JAFQWR010000010.1 GCA_017407365.1 Clostridia bacterium | reverse complement strand
AGCATCTTTCGGGAGGGAGGCATTGTGCTTTCTGCAACCTTCCGACTGCAAAAAAAGCCTTCCGACGAAATCCGCCGGCTTATGAAGCAGACGTTATTGCATAAAAAAAGCACACAGCCCATCGGCAAGCGCACCGCAGGCAGTATCTTTGTCAACCCTGAGGGAAAAAGCGCCTGGCGGTTGATTGACGGCGCAGGACTTCGCGGATTTACGGTGGGTAGGGCAAGAATATCACCCATGCACGCAAATTTTATAGAGAACGAAGGGGAAAATTTTTGTGATATTCTCAGGATTCTTGCGCAAATTAAAGTGACAGTTTGGGAAAAATATGGTATACTGTTAAAAGAAGAATTGATTCTCGCAACAGCAGAGGAGTAAAAAGGTGAACAGCTTTTACGGTGATTATCATACCCATACCGTTTTCAGCCACGGAAAAGGCACCATCTGGGAGAACGTAAGGCGCGCAAAGGAAATGGGCCTTCGTGAAATTGCAATTACAGATCACGGGCTCAGCCACATCGCCTTCGGGCTTGACGACGACAAGGTTTTGCGTATGCGCGAAACGGTAGAGCAGGTCAAGGCGGAAAATCCCGAAATCAACATTTTGTTGGGGGTTGAGGCTAACCTCTTGGGCAGAAACGGCGTCATTGATGTTGTCAACGATGAGTGGGATTGGTTTGATATCGTGCTCTGCGGCTATCACAATTTCATCTGGCCGGAAAACACCAAAGAGGCGTTTGGCTTCTGGTTTCCTGCTCTGTTCGGTAACACGCTGCATATTCCCGTAAAGGAAAAACGGCGGATATCCAATACCGATGCCTACATCAAGGCGATTCAGAATAACCCCATAGACGTCATCACGCACGTGGGGCTTGGCTTTCCGTGTTACGTCAAGGAGGTAGCGGCCGCGGCGGCAGAATACGGCACCTTTATTGAGCTGAACGGCAAGCATCTTTGCTTTACCGATAAGGAGTTTGAGGATATGGCTTCCACGGGTGTAACCTTCATTGCCAATTCCGATGCGCACAGCGAGGGGCGTATTTTAGAGATCAATGCCGTGCGTTCGCTGTTGCAGCGAACGGGTTATCCGATCGAAAGGCTTGCCAACTACGGCAAGCGTCCTGCTTTCCGCTACTGTAAGCCAAGGGAGGAATAATTCCGTGTCTATCACGCAAGAAATCAAAAAGGAGGCAGTTGCAGGATTTTCAGGCAGTGAGTGTTGCAGAACTGCCTTTTTATCTGCCTGCCTGCATACGCTCGGCACCCTGCATTTCAGCAGAGAAAAGGGCTTTACCTTTGTGCTGACAAGTGAATGCTACGAGGTTCTGCTCTTTGCCGCAGAGGAGCTTGCGCGCAAATATGGGGTAAAGGCAGAGGTCAGCGATAAAGGTCGGAAAACCCGTAAAAGAAAGGTTTATACCGTACGTCTTAAAGACCGTGATGCCCGTCTGGTTTTGCTTGAATTGAGCATTCTGCGCATCAACGAGGCAGGGCAGACGGAAATTGTAGCAGGTATCGACGATTATATCATTGAGGACGAATGCTGTATGCGTGCCTATATTACAGGAGCGTT
>JAFQWR010000100.1 GCA_017407365.1 Clostridia bacterium | reverse complement strand
CGGTGGTCGTTGCCCGCCGTTGCAATCGAAAGGCGCAATAAATCCTGGTGCTTATCCACCGCCTTGATAAAGGCGCAGAGGAACAGCAGGAACTGAGCATTTTCCGAGGGGCTGCTGCCGGGGTCGAGCAGGTTTTTACCGTTGCTTGTGGCAAGGGACCAGTTGTTGTGCTTGCCGCTGCCGTTCACACCCTGGAAGGGCTTTTCGTGCAGAAGGCAGATCAGTCCGTGCTTTTCTGCCACCTTCTTCATGATCTCCATCGTCAGCTGATTGTGGTCAGAGGCAATGTTTGCGTTGGTGAATATGGGGGCAAGCTCGTGCTGAGCGGGAGCCGCCTCGTTATGCTTTGTTTTTGCCAGAATGCCCATCTTCCACAGCTCCTCGTCGAGCTCCTTCATATAGGCGGAAACACGGGGACGGATGGCGCCAAAATAGTGGTCGTCCATCTCCTGACCCTTGGGCGGCTTTGCTCCGAAAAGCGTTCTGCCGCAGAAAACGAGATCGCGACGCTTCAGGTACATTTCGCGGTCTACCAAAAAATATTCCTGCTCTGCGCCAACGGTTGCGCTGACGTGGATGTTTTTGGTGTCCTTACCAAACAGCTTTAAGATGCGCAGTGCCTGGCGGTTGATCTCCTCCATCGAGCGAAGAAGGGGCGTTTTTTTATCGAGCACCTCGCCGCTGTAAGAGTAGAAAACGGTGGGAATGCAAAGCACACCGTCCTTGATAAAGGCGTAGGAGGTGGGGTCCCAGGCGGTGTAGCCGCGTGCTTCAAAGGTAGCGCGGAGCCCACCCGAGGGGAAGCTGGAGGCGTCCGATTCGCCCTTGATCAGCTCCTTGCCCGAAAACTCCATAATCACCCTGCCGCTGTCGATGGGACTGATGAAGGAATCGTGCTTTTCGGCTGTGATGCCCGTCATCGGCTGAAACCAGTGCGTGTAGTGGGTGACACCCTTTTCAATCGCCCAATCCTTCATTGCGTTTGCCACGACGTTGGCAATTTCCACGTCTAACGGCAAGCCCTTCGCAATGGTGTTTTTCAGCGATTTATAGGTAGCAGAGGGCAGGCGCTCACGCATGACCGTCTCATTGAATACCATACAGCCAAAATAATCGGGAACGTTGGGCATTGTAGCAATCTCCTTCGGGGTTTAGCCTTAGTAGTAAAAAGGCTATGGCGAAAAATTTTCTTGCCATAGCGCATCCTTTTTCTATCATTATTATAATTCGTTTGGCGTTGAATGTCAAACGTTTTGTGGTATTTTATGTAGATAATGTACCCTTACGGCGTAAATTTTCAAGAGCTTTCTGCTCTTTCAAATGCATAAGCCGCTTCCCTTTTTTATTTCTTTCCGATATACAAGCAAAATAATGTTGCAAAACACGGGTTTTTCTGCTATCATATATAGCGGACTGGGAGGAGAACACAGTATGAATTTTTCTGAAAGGTGTAAGGCGGCGCGCAAAAAGTGCGCTATGTCACAGCAAAAATTTGCAGAGGCACTGGGTGTTGCCTTTGCAACAGTAAACCGTTGGGAAAGAGGGCACTATCAGCCCGACCGCGAAAGCTACCGTTTGTTTGAGGATTTCTGCCGTAAAAACAACGTAACCGAAGAGGCTTTCGGCAAATGATCTATGTCACAGGCGATACGCATGGCTTGCAGAATACCGAAAAGCTGGATGCCTTTTTTCGCACTACGCCTCTTACCAAGGCGGATTATCTGATTATAGCAGGCGATTCCGGTATTTTGTGGAGTGAAAAAAGCAACGCACGGCGGCTTGCCTTTTACGAGGGGCTCCCCTGCAGTATTCTGTTTGTAGACGGCAATCACGAAAATTTTGATCAGCTGAATGCCTGCCGGGAGGAGGATTTCTGCGGCGGCAGAGTGCACCGTGTGGGCAAAAGCATTCTTCATCTGATGCGTGGGCAGGTGTACGAAATAGAGGGGAAGCGTATTTTTTGCTTTGGCGGTGCCACAAGCGTCGATTGGGATTCCCGTACAGACGGCATCAGCCGTTGGCTTGCAGAGCGCCCCACCGTGCAGGATTACGATACCGCAATGCAAAGCTTAAGCCGTGTGGGCTTTTCGGTGGATTATATCATCACGCACACAATCGATGAGCGCGCGCTCTATCATCCGTTGCTGCGTGCCGTAACCGCAGGGCGGAGGGTATACCCCGAAAGCAATATGCTCACCAATATAGAGGATGCCGTTTGCTACCGCCATTGGTACTTCGGGCATTATCACGTAGACGGCGATATCAACGACCGAAAGACCGTTCTGTTCAACCGCATTCTGCCTCTTGGGGCTTGTGCGGAGGAATAAAAGAAGGGCTCAGAACAACAGGAAGGAATTCATCCGAGGAATGGAGGGGGGAGCCCTCTCCGTTCCTTTTTTTATGCACCAAAAAGAGGGAGAGGAAAGGTATTTATTAAACTTTCTTGCAAAAAGGAAAGGAGAAAAAACACTGTCAGAATCGATAGAAACGGCATAGGATAAAAAATAGGGGGCAAAGAAGAAAATTTATTGTAAAATGCAGGTATAAGCCTTGACAAAACAGGCGGAAAGTAATAAAATCGTAGGAGTTGTATGAATCACTAAGGAGGGTGAAGTATGGAAATACTTCTTTGTTTATCGGTGGCTTTGTTTGCAGGGCTGATGCTTTCACGTCTTGCCAAGCTTGTTAAGCTGCCTGCGGTTACTGCGTATCTTGTGGCAGGTATTCTCATCGGCCCGTATCTTCTCGGAGCGCTGGGGCTTAAAGGCTTCGGCTTTACAAGCCTTGAGGACATCGACCGCTTTTCCATCATTTCAGACGTAGCACTTGGCTTTATCGCCTTTTCCATCGGTAATGAATTCCGTCTGGCTCAGCTGAAGCAGATTGGCAAAAAGGCTACGGTTATCGGTATCGTGCAGGCTGTTGCCGCTACCGTTCTGGTGGACGCCGCGCTGATTGGCTTGCATTTTTTAATTCCCGATAAGCTTCCGCTTCCTACTGCAATCATCCTCGGTGCAGTAGCATCCGCTACGGCGCCTGCCGCAACGCTGATGGTTGTAAGGCAATATAAGGCAAAGGGTCCTGTATCGGATATTCTGCTTCCCATCGTAGCGTTAGACGATGCTGTGGGCTTAGTGCTGTTTGCTATTTCCTTCGGTGTTGCAAAGGGCATTATGGCAGGTGCGGTGGATATCATCTCTATTCTTGTAGAGCCCATTCTTGAGGTTGTTTTCTCGCTTGGTCTGGGCGCACTTATGGGTATGGTATTTACCTTCTTCGAGCGCTTCTTCCATTCACGCTCCAAGCGTCTTGCAATGTCCGTTACCTTTGTGCTTCTTACCGTTGCGCTCTCGCATCTTGAGTTCAAGCTGTTTGGCAAAATTCACGTTGCATTTTCTTCCCTTCTCGTATGTATGATGCTGGGTACGATTTTCTGCAACATCTGTGATTTTTCCGAGGAGCTGATGGACCGTCTGGATCGCTGGACTGCGCCTCTCTACGTGCTGTTCTTTGTGATCAGCGGTGCAGAGCTGGAGCTCTCTGTATTCAGTGATATATTTGTCGTGCTGATCGGTGTGGTATACATTCTCTTCCGCTCGCTCGGTAAATATTTCGGTGCAAACGTCAGTGCAAGGCTCACGCATTGCGATCCCAATATCTGCAAATACCTGGGTATCACGCTGTTGCCGCAGGCAGGCGTTGCGCTTGGTATGGCAATGAAGGCTGCCGCGCTTGGACCTGTCGGTATGATCGTTTCCAACATCACGCTTTTCTCCGTGCTGATTTACGAAATCGTCGGTCCCTTCCTCACCAAGATTGCTCTTGCCAAGGCAGGTGAAATCAAGGAAGAGGGTAAGGTCAGTGCCCGTGGCAATATCGTCACCGAGCAGAAGCGTGCTGCAGAGGGAAACCCTGAGGCGTAAGCTTTTACTTAAAATATCATAACACCTGTAATTCCGGCCGTTTTTGTCAGCTTCCGCTACGCAAAAGCGGCTTTTTTATGCTTTGACGGCGGTAGACTTTGGGCAAAAGCATAGCTTCGGAATGGTTTTTTTTCAAAAGGTATTGCAATATATTGCTTTTTATGGTATCATTATGTAAACGGTAAAAGAGAGGGGCAGAAGAGGGAAAATGATTACGATTAATTTGGAGACGGTAGTAAAACTTGTATATGAGAGGCTTTTTTTTGATTGCTCTGAGATGCAAAGAGGCGCTCGCTTGGTTTTTGATATTTACTCAGATGGAACAATTGTAATCAAGGAGTATAAGGCAAAAAGCAGGCGAGTTTATTCTCTCCGTAAAGGTAGATGTAGAGAGGAGGCCTTTGCAACATTATGTGATAGGATAGCAAGCTGTATCAAATATGCGGACAGATCAGAAAGCTACGATGATGGTGCAAGCGAAGAACTGAGAGTTTACTACCAATTCGGTCGTGTTCAGATTGTTGACAGAGGGGTAGGAAATGATGAAATTACCATCGGTGAGATTATGCGAGCGTTTCTTGAGAATGAGATTGTCGGGGAGTAAATCGATGGATAAATAAGGAAATGCCCTTTGTATTTGGAGGTATTAATATGTTTAAAGGTAAAATGAATCAGCAGAGATAACAGCAACAGACAGTTGCTTGTCAAGTATTACAGCCCGTGGTATAATAGTATCATAAAATACAAGGCGGTGATTGTATGGAAACAAAGGATATCATCCACGAATTGAGAACAAAAAGAGGACTCTCGCAAGAGGAGCTTGCAGAAAAGATCTTTGTAACGAGGCAAGCTGTTTCCCGTTGGGAGAACGGCGAAACGGTTCCAAACACAGAAACGCTCAAATTGCTGTCGCAGCTGTTTGATGTATCAATCAATACGCTTCTCGGCTCGCCGCGACAGTTGATCTGTCAATGCTGCGGTATGCCGCTTGAAGATTCTGTCATCAGCAAGGAGAAGGATGGGCTTTTCAACGAGGATTATTGCAAATGGTGCTACGCAGACGGCGAATATACGTACAGCGATATGGATACGCTCATTGATTTCTGCGCTGAGAGTATGGCAAATGAGCATTTTACACCCGAGCAGGTTCGTGCTTATATGAGGGAAATGCTTCCAAAGCTGGATTATTGGAAAAAGCACACCGAGCTTGGAAGCGAAGAAGCGTTTGAATGGCTCAAAAAACAGCTCATCAAGGAATTCAATGATTTGCATATTGAGGGTATGCCCGAGGTTACGGAGCTTTCCGCGCTCATAGGCGCTTATGTAAATCTCGAATACACGCTCCCGAATGGGCAGAGGATAAAATATCTTGATGACGGTGCAACCTATCTTGGCTATCAGCTCGAAAGCGCATCAGGCGGCGGCAGATGCTTCGGGCTTGTAGCAAATGTGGATTTTCTTCTTGTCTGCACCTACGGGGAAAACGGTGAAAGCCCCGAGCTTGTGATTTACAAAAAGAGATAATCAGGCACTAATATAACGGGGTGAAAATATGGCAATGTGGAATCCGTGGAGAGGCTGTAAAAGGTGCAGTGACGGCTGCCTTTACTGCTATATCCACAAGGGTGACGAAAAGCGCGGAGTTGATACGGGTGTGATTGAAAGGACGAAGGACTTTACAAAGCCCGTAGAGCGCCTGAAAAACGGCAATTACAAAATGAAATCCGGTACGGTATACACCTGCTTTTCCACCGATTTTCTCATTGAGGAGGCAGATGCCTGGCGTCCTGCTTGCTGGCAGATGATAAGGGAGCGCAAGGATTGTACCTTTCTGTTTCTTTCAAAGCGCATTGACAGGTTTATGAGCTGTATTCCGGACGATTGGGGAGAGGGCTACGAAAACGTGGTGGTTTGCTGTACGGTAGAAAACCAAAAGAACGCAGATTATAAGCTCGGCATCTTTAAAACTCTGCCGATCAAGCATAAATGTATCACCGCACAGCCG
>JAFQWR010000099.1 GCA_017407365.1 Clostridia bacterium | reverse complement strand
TTTGCAATGGATTACAAGGGATGGGCTTTCAAAGGAAAGCATTCTGCAATGGCTGGGCGACGAGCAGATGATTTACCGCCGGCAGGAGCGATACAACAACGTGCTTTTGCAAGCCGCCTTAAAAAACGGCATCACAGTTTTAGACCTCAGGGAAGCTTTTTTGCGCACAAGGCACTACGAAAGCCTGCTTTGCGAGGACGGAATGCACCCCAACGAGCAGGGGCAGGCGCTGATGGGCGCAGAGATGCAACGCTTTATGCAGGAAAACGAAAGCAAGCTTTTTCACTGAAAGCCATATACGGCAACGGCTCATCCGTTGCCTTTTTTTATGCAAAAAAAACAGACCCCATGCACAGAGGTCTGCCTGTAAGGTTATTTTAATCGGTTGGTGCGGTTGAACAGAATGACGGACACAACGGTGGTGATTACCACAATGATGCCAACCACAATCCAGAAGCCCCATTCGTTATTCTGCCACGGCACGTTTACATTCATTCCCCAAAGGGAAGCAATCAGCGTGGGGATGGTAAGCACGATGGTAATCAGGGTTAAAAACTTCATAACGAAGTTTACGTTGTTGGAAATGATGGAGGCATAGGCATCCATGGTGCCGCTTAAAATATCACGGTAGATTTTACACATCTCCTCTGCCTGCGAATTTTCGATGGTAACGTCATCCAACAGCGCAAGACAGCGCTCGCAGGAGGAAACGTGTTCGTTGCGGTAAAGCTTATCAATCAGCACGTGATTGCCGCGCAGAGAGGTGGAGAAATAAACGAGGGATTTTTCCAGCTCCAAAAGCAGAATCAGCTCTTTGTTTTTCATAGAGCGGTGCAGCTCTGCTTGAAGGCGATGGCTGGTGCGGTCAATCTGACGGAGAAAATGCAGGAATTTGGTTGCGTTGCGGTATAAAATCTGCAACAGGCACTGATAGCGGTCCTTTGTGCAGAAGCCGCGCACGGCACCCTCGGTGATATCGCTGACCAGGGAGGTTTCCCTCAGGCATACCGTTATGATATGCGCCTCTGTAATCAGAATACCAAACGGCACGGTGGAATACACCATACCGTCCTTATCCTCCTCCATTACGGGGATATCCACTACGAACAAAGAGCAATTCCCCTCTCTGTCGGTATGCGCAGCCTCCTCCTCGTCGAGTGCGGATTTCAGAAACAGCTCGGGGACCCCCGTAGCCGCCACCACCTCTGCTACCTCGCTGTCTACGGGGTTAAAGAGGTGAATCCAGCTATCCTTAACGTATCCTTCCTGAGGGACGAGCTTGCCCTTTTCGTCTGTTTTGGTAACCTGAATCATACCGTTACCTCCTTTGCCAAGATTTTACATCTGCCCGATAAGGGCACAAAAAAAGGTGCGGAAAAAACCGCACCCCAAAATCTTGCAGATAACGGGTTATGCGGAGACTTCCTGAAGATTGTTTTTGCAACTTCGACTGTCGCCTTCCATAACGGGACTCCTCTCTTCCGCCGTATGCACGGCAGGTTTTTGTACTGATATGCAGAAAATCATTCTGCTCACATATTATTATTCTACACCATTTATACGCATTTTGCAACCGATTTTGTGCATCAGAAGGAAATTTTATCCGCCTTCTCACGCTGCAAGCGCAAAAACTGCTCTATCATTACTGCGATTTTTACACAAGTTCTGCCATCCTTAGGATACACACGCCACGTTTCGCCCTCGCGGTAAAACTCCACGTACACACCCGGCTTACAGCGCACCAGAGGCACCTCTTTTGCCGCAAAGCGGTAGGTGACCTTACTTGCCTGCAAGGTGATGCCGTATTGCTGTACGGTGATTTCGCCCGTTGCGCCGTAACGCGCTCCACCCACCGCAACAACCGACCAGCTTGCCGGCACGGTAAGGCTGTACCCCGCCTGCATCAGCACCCTGCGGTATTCCACCTGCTGCTGATACCGATGCCACAGCGCAATGGTACCAAAATAATCGTCCGTTACCTCTGCGCCGCAGAAGCGCATATCCGGACCTAAGCGCGCGCTGTTTCCGCACGATTGGCAAACAAGCTCCTTCCGTTTGGTGGAAAAGCACTGCTCGCCGTTACAGCGTGGGCACATATAAATCAGATTTTCCAGGCCGTCGATGAGGTTTCTGCCGTGATACAGCACACCCTCTCGCTTCTGCCACTCGTAGTCGTTATAGTAAATTGCCTGCTTCAGCTCTTCATCCATCTCGCTGCACGAATAGCTTTTCAGCTGAGCCTCATCAAACAGCAGGCGCATGGTAACGTGCACAGGCACCTTATGCCCAAGGTCGCGTCTGCGCCATGCGGGATGCGCAAAATACGCACCGTCGAAGCGAATGGCAAGCACGGGCACACCCAGAATCTTCAAAAAGCGGCTGATATAAAAGCGGTCGCTCATCGCCTCGCCTGTGAGCCCGATTCTGCCCTCGGGAAAGAGCAAAAGTCCACCGCCCTCACGTACCGTTTTATACATACGGTGCGCCGCTGCATAATCGTTGCTGGAAACGTTTTTTTCGATGATGCCAAGCGCACGCACATCACCGGGGAAGCTCGTTTTGCCAAACATGGCACCGGGCACAACCACACTCAGCTGACGGGGCACCAAGGTGCATACGGCAAAGGGATCGAGCGAGGAGGTGTAGTTGCTGACCACGACAAAGCCCTTGCCCTCAAGCAAGGAAAAGTCAAAGGGTTCTTCTATATTATACCGGACGTTTTTGGTTCTTTTGCGGCAATACTTCAAAAACTGCGCGTAAAGAGCAGGATCGAACCCTGCGTCCGAGGCTTGTATCATTTTTGTCTTTTTCTTCATACCTCAAAATATACCACATTTTACACAAAAAAGCAAATGCTTTACGCAAACAAAAGCGATTTTTTGCTTTTATCCTGCAACAAATCCCCTTTATCTTGCAAAAAAAAGCCCCGTTCTATTTCAGAACGGGGCTTCTGACCCATAAGGTATTACTCGTAGAGCTTCGAAAGGGGCAGGTCGGCGTAGATACGCTCGATTGCTTCCGCAAAGATGGGAGCAA
>JAFQWR010000098.1 GCA_017407365.1 Clostridia bacterium | reverse complement strand
GCAAATGCAACACGCTCTTCGGCGGTTTTAATTGCATCTGCTTCAATCTTTTTTGCAGCCTCTTTGATTCTGCCGAGCTTTTCCTCAATTTTACGTCTTGCAATAAACGCACCGAGAAAAACACCGCCAACTGCAAAAAGAATTGCTACCACGGCAACGATGAGGTAACCAATGCCGGTGATGGGACTGAGTGCTCCGTTGAGTATGTTACTCAGCATGACTACCTCCTGTGATTCCCCCAAATCTGCAAATAGCAGACGGGGCTTTATTTCAATATAAGCATAAAGACGCCATTTCGCCTTGATTCAAACATTGATACTAATATTTTACTAAAAAATTCGTGGATAGTCAAGAGGATTGAGGGGATTTTTTATTTTACATCCCAAACTTTTCCTACGCGTTGCAGTTTTTTCAGCAATTTACCTATCATATTTTAGTTAAAAAATAATTATAATTCACATATTACTGTACAATAAAATAAATTATGGAGATTATTTCAATAAAAAAGCCTGATCTTTCGATCAGGCAATATGAATACCGCTTAAAAAGAGAATCCTCAATCAAACTTGGGCAACCATTTTCCGTGCGCTTCGATCAGATCGTCGCATAAAGACTTGATTTCATCCAGCGAAAGCTCGGACGCACAGCGCGGATCCAGATAAGCCGCCTGATAGATTGCATCCTTTTTGCGGGTTTTTCCTGCTTCCACCGTTAAAATCTGCACGCTAACGTGCTTACGGTTCAATGCGGCTAGCTGTTCAGGAATATCCCCTACATAGCAGGGATTTACTCCGTTGCGGTCTATCATGCAGGGCACCTCTACGCACGCCTTACGCGGAAGATTGGTGATGATACCCGTATTGGGTACATTGCCGTAAACACGGTAGGGCTCGTCATTGATGACTGCATGGATGATACGGGCAGCATATTCCGCCGAAACGGTATGCGTCACCTCCGTATTCACCAGACTTTCGCGCATCGTATTCCACTCTGCAATCTGCTTGATGCAACGGCGCGGATACTCATCAATGGGAATATCAAAACGGGAAATGAGCTCGGGGTAGTTCTTTTTGATAAAATACGGATGGTATTCTGCCGTATGCTCACTCGATTCCGTGTTGTAATACCCAAAACGCTTCATAATTTCGAAGCGTACCTTATCGCAATCTGACTCAGCGGCACGCCGCTTTATTTCGGGATACAGGTCCTCCCCGTTTTCTCCGTACACCTCGAGCATCCACGTCTGATGGTTGATGCCTGCAAACCTGGTACGGCATTTTGCAGGGTTCTGGGGCATTTTCAGCCATTCGAGCAAGGAGGGCAGACAGGACTGCACGCTGTGACACAAGCCAATTGCATTTACGTGCAGTACATCGGTCAGATAGGAGGTCAGCATTGCCATAGGATTGGTATAATTCAAAAACAGAGCGTCGGGGCACACCTCGTGAATATCACGTGCAAATTCCTCTAACACGGGGAAGGTACGCAACGCACGGAAAATACCGCCTATCCCATAAGAATCTGCGATTGTCTGTAAAAATCCGTATTTTTTCGGCACCTCAAAATCGGTGACCGTGCAGGGCTCGTACCCACCGACCTGAATGGCATTGACAATAAACCTTGCGCCCCGTAGCGCTTCCTTGCGGTCGGAATAGGAGCGGATCGTTGCACTGCAATGATAATTCTTTCTGATGCTTTCGAGCATCAGACGGGAATCCTCTAACCTCTGCGCATCGATATCGTAAAGAGCAATTTCAAATTCTCCCAGCGAGGGCGTAAGCATACAGTCGCCAAGTACATTTTTTGCAAACACGGTGCTTCCTGCACCTAAAAAGGTAATTCTGAACATATCTTTTCTCCCATTACGGCTTAGCCGTGCTTTTATTATACCATATCAGACGCCGGGAAACAAGTTTTTTATAAAAGAATTCCGTTGCTTTTATCAAAAAGTGGATTGTTGTTCTACAAATGAATTATTTTCAGCAAATTACCACACAATTTCCCTACCAATCGTGTAAAAGGGTAAACGATATCAGCCTGCAAGCATTTGAATCGTTGCTTTTTTTTGAATTTCGTGGTATAATAACAGGAAAAAGATCGACCTTAAGAGGTGATTCCCATGGAAACGAAAACTGATCGCGAGCAATTTGAGGAGATTTTTCGCACGTACATCAAGCGAGAGGGTGCATCCGCGCTTTTAGATTGGATTTGCCGTACCGATTTTTTCACCGCACCTGCAAGCGCCAAATACCATCTTTCGGTAGAGGGTGGTCTGTGTAAGCACAGCTTAAACGTTTACCGCCGCCTGCTAAAGCTTGCGCAGGAGGAATACGGCGAGCAATGGGAGAATAAGATTTCTCATGAAAGCATAGCACTTTGCGGTCTTTTGCATGACCTGTGCAAGGTAGATTATTATAAGCAGGATTTGCGCAACGTCAAAAAGGACGGACGCTGGGAGCAGGTGCCCTACTACACCATTGAAGAAAAGCTTCCTTATGGCCACGGAGAAAAATCCGTATACATCATCAACGGCTTTTTACGCCTCACGCGGGAGGAGGCACTTGCCATCAACTGGCATATGGGCGGCTTCGATGACCGTGTACGCGCAGGATGCAGATCTACAAGCATTGTTTATTCGCAATATCCTTTAAGCATTTTACTGCATCTGGCAGACCTTAAAGCAACCTTCTTAGACGAGCCTCTCGGCGAATAATATTTATGAGCTTTTTAACACTGAACAATGTAAGCTATCGCTACCGCGATGCAGACAGATGCGCTGTAGAGAACCTCTCCTTTTCTATGCACGAGGGAGAATTTCTGGCTATAATCGGTCATAACGGCAGCGGTAAATCTACCATGGCGAAGCTGATCAACGGCCTGTATACCCCTTGCTCGGGTGAGGTAACCTATAAGGGTATTTCTACCCGTGAGGCTAAGCGTCTGCACGATATCCGCAAGGAGGTTGGCGTGGTATTTCAAAACCCCGACAACCAGATGGTTGCAACCATCGTTGAGGATGACGTTGCTTTCGGGCCTGAAAACGTCGGTGTACCGCATGAGGAGATTGAAGAACGTGTAACGGACGCTCTTGCTGCCTGCGGTATGCTCAGTGAAAGAAAAACCGCCGCCGCAAGGCTTTCGGGCGGACAGAAGCAGCGTGTTGCCATTGCAGGAGTTCTGGCATTACGTCCTCGCCTGATGATTTTTGATGAGTCCACCGCTATGCTCGACCCTAAAGGGCGTAAAGAGGTGCTATCCGTAATAGGAAAGCTGAATCGGGAGCAAGGTATTGCAGTGATTCTTATTACGCACTATATGGAGGAGGCCGCCGCCGCTGACCGCATTCTTGTGATGCACGAGGGCCATCTTGTTGCAGACGGCACGCCCTCCGCTATTTTCCAAAACAGAGAGCTGCTTGCAAGAGTAGGCGTAACGACAACGCCTACCGCTCTGTTATGCGACTCACTTACCGAACGAGGCATTACGCTCCCACAGGGAATCTTATACGAGGAGGAGCTGACTGAAGCATTATGGCGGCAATTGAAATAAAAGAGCTTTCCCACGTATATTCTCCCAAAACTCCTTTCAGCAAAACAGCCTTAGACAGCGTTTCGTTTTCCGTGCCCGAGGGTAGTT
>JAFQWR010000097.1 GCA_017407365.1 Clostridia bacterium | reverse complement strand
TGATCAGCTTGGTTAAATGCACGTTTTCGTTCTCGCCAACTGCTTTGGAAAGATCTTCATCCGCCGCAATATCCTCTGCCGTTACATCCTTTACGGTGACGGTATATTCCCCCGTGCCCACCGTGTAGTATAAAGGAACGGAAATAGAGGTATCCTCCGGCTTGGAAGCGGTTACGGTGTATACAGCAACCTCGTTTACGTCTACAAAGCCCCAGGGGCGACCGGCGTTCCAGGTGGTTACGGCAGGCGCACAGCCTACGGCAAGAGCGCCAATAAGCAGCACCAGCATCAATGCAAAAATCTTTTTCATGCTAAACTCCATTCAATTAAGAGGCTTATACCTTATCACCGATATTTTACCATACAATTGCAAAAAAGACAATAATTTTTGCCCCTCTTTACAAATTGTCTTTGGTATTGCAGATGAAATTTTGGTGACAGCTCATTTTTGCACAAAAAAATGCACGGAACAGTCGCTTTTCGTTGATTGCAAACGCATTTCGTGGTAAAATAAAGGGTAGAACATCTGTGAAAGGAGAAAGCCGTGAGCCTTACCATTCATACCGCCAATCATATCGGACAAACGATGCGTACGCTGGTACAGGACGCAGTCGGTCGCAACGGACAGGGCGAAAGCATTCTTGTTCTTTGCCCCGACAGCTATACGCAGGCATTTGAGCGTGATATCTTTTTTGCGCATCCCTTCGGCGGCTCGTTTTCTTTGGACGTTTATTCCTTTACACGGTTGCTGTATCACCTTTATGAGGACGACAGCACCCATTACCTTTCGCGGTATCAGGGTGTGATGGCGCTGAAAAAAATCATCAGGGAAAACGAGGGCTCGCTTACCGCCCTGGGGAGATCTGCACAATCTAAGGGCTTTGCCGAAAAGCTTTACGATCTTCTGCAAAAGCTGTATCAGGAGGGCTTCGACCTTTCGCACGCACAAAAACAGCCGCTTTCGTATAAGCTACTGGGCAGAATCAACGATCTGAAGCTTTTGAGTGATGCGTATCAGCAGTTTTTGCAAAAGGGCTTTGCCGATTCCTCTCATATGCAAAAGAGGCTCCCCTCGCTGCTTGCGCAGGGCAAGCTTGGCAAAAAAACGGTGCTGATCGGCGGCTTTATTGAGCTGAACACCTTAGAGCTGAACGCGATTTCCGCACTGCTTGAATTGCACTATGACGTACATATTTATTGCACAAGGCTCAGCGAAAACCATATTGCCAATAAAATATACGACGCCATTACCGCACTCGCGTACAGACAGAATATACCCTTTGAGGAATATACATCTACTCCCCTATCCTCTCCCGTTTTTGAGTATTTATTCTATGAAATCCCCTTTGCATCCAACGATTCCAAAGGAGTTATTCCCTATCTTGCAACCGGCAAGGAGGATGAAATCAACCAGATTGCACAATCGATACACTACGCCGTTTACGCAGAGGGTTACCGCTATCGGGATATTTCCCTTTGCCTTCCTAAGCCTGAGATTTATTCTACCACGGTAAAAAAGGTTTTCAGAGATTACGGCATTCCTCTGTTTATCAGCGAGAAAAAAAGAGCAATTGAACATCCCTTATGCCGCTTTTTGCTTTGTTATCTTTCTGTCATCGAGCAAAATTGCAAGATGCAAAGCGTGCTTGCCCTTATCAAAAACGCTTGCTTTTATGCTACTACCGAGGAAAAAGCAGCCTTTGAAAGCTACATATTAAAATACGGCATCAATTACAACGCCTTCCTTCAACCCTTTACTCACGAGGACGAGCTTACGGAAATGGCAGAAGGCGTGCGGATGAGGCTGAACGAGCTGCTTTTGCTTTACCCCGTGAAAAAGGCTCCCGCCAATGCACTTGCCGCCGTTTTAAGCAGTCTTTTGCAAAACGAAGGCGTACTTCTTGCGTTAAAGGAGCTGAACAGATTTATTGAAGCTGAGGGAGATCTCGATTATATCGGATACGCCAAGCAGGCGCAGGAAACACCTCTTACACTTCTAAGCGATATTGCCACCATGTTTGAGGATACCCTCTTAAATGCAGAAGAACTGAAAGACCTTCTGGAGGAGGGCTTTTTCAGCCTGCAAATTGCATCTGCCCCCGTAGAAAGCGACGCTGTATTTATCGGTAACTTCCGCACCACCCTGCCCGAGCAAAAAAAGCTTGTATTTGTCGCAGGGCTTTCAGACGGCTTCCCTCCCACCGCCGAGGCAGGAGGCCTGCTTTCGGACAGAGATCTCAGCGAGCTTCTGATCAACAATATTCCGCTTGATTTATCGGTGCAATATCTTACGGAGCGCAACCGCTTTGAAGCCTTTTCGCTTGTTTCTGAAACTGCTGAAAGGCTTTATCTCAGCGCGGTGAAATCGGGTGAAACAGGAGGCTTCCCCTCTGTGATTGAGGGACTTTTGCAATGCTATCCCAAGGTAGGCGTGAAAACAAGGGCAATGATCACCCTCACGGAGGAAAACGACCCCGTGCGAGCCTCTATGAAGCACACCATGCTGAAGCACTCCCCCAAAACCGGCTCCTTCCGCTTTTTTGAAAGCCTGCAAGCAGCAAGAGAGGGGCAATTCCATACGGAAAAGAGCCTGTTTCTCGACGCCTTATACTCTGCTCTTTGCTCCACCGAGCTTGGGGATAAGCTGCAAAATGCGCTGATTGAGGACACGCAGGATTACCGACAAATGCAAACGGAGGGCTTATATTTTTATAACAATACCACCTCTGTTTCGCGTATTGAAAGCTTTTTCCGTTGTCCCTTCCGTCATTTTCTGCAATACGGACTGCGCCTAAGCGAGCAGGAAATTGCCGACCTTCAGCCTCTTGATATCGGTAATTTTTTACACGCCGTTGCAGAGCGCTATGTGAAGGAAAAATACGTTCAGAAAAATGCGCCCGCAGACAGAATCGAGCATACGCTTGCACTTTGCAACGCAATCAGCAAGGAAGCGGATTTTGCAAGGTATTTTACCTCCGCAGAAGGCTTTTCCGTTTTGAAACCGTTGAAAAAGGAGGCTTTAAGGCTGACGGAGAGCATTGATTTACAGCTTTCCGCAGGTAAATTCTCCCCCTGGCTGATTGAGGAATCGTTTGGCACGGGCAAGACTCTTGCCCCCATTGCCATTCCCAATACGCCGTATGTGCTTACGGGTAAGATTGACCGCGTAGACATCGCCTGCGAAAACGGAAAAAAATACATCAGAATTGTAGATTATAAAACGGGCTCTACCAAAATGAGCAAGACAGAGCTTGCCGAGGGTACGCAAATGCAGCTTTTTGTTTACCTCTCTGCTCTCACAGCAGGCAACGAGCTTCTGCCGCTTGGCGTTTATTATCTGCCGATTAAGGATAAATTCGGCGACAAAATCAATTATAAGCTTGAGGGCCGCACACTCAGCGACCCCGATTTGCTGCACCTTCCAGACAAAGCACTTGCAAGGGGAGAAAGCTCTCTTGTAGTTCAGCTGGCAATAAACAAAAACGGCACAGTGAAAAAGGGCGCTCACGATATTACAGCAGAAGAATTTGAGGAAATCAGCGCACACGTGATGCAAAAGCTCACCGAGGCGTGCCTGCTGATTGCCAAGGGTGAGCATTCACCAAAGCCCTCAGGAAAATGCGAATACTGCGCTTACCACACCGTTTGCGACAGAAGTAAGCAGGAAGAAAACACCAAAGGGGAGGAAAGCTGTGATGAAGGTAGCGAATAATGTTACAGCAAACGAAGCACAACAAAAAATCATTTCCTCCCGCGGGAAAAATCTGATTGTTACCGCCTCGGCAGGCTGCGGAAAAACAACCACCATGATCAACCGCATTGTAGACCTTATCACCGTTGACCACGTGCCGGTGCAAAGGCTTCTCGTGCTGACCTTTACACGAGCCTCTGCCGAGGATATGAAAAAAAAGCTGACAAAAAAGCTGAGGGATGCCGCTAAAACCGACCGCTTTGCAAAGACACAGCTTTCTCTTTTAGACTACGCGGATATCAGCACGATAGACAGCTTTTGCATAAACCTGCTCAGAACGTATTACTATAAGCTGGAAATTGACCCCGCCTTTCAGATTCATGAGGAAAAATCTGCAGGCATGATTCCCAAAAAGCTCCTTGACGAACAGATTGCAGAGTGCTACAAGGCGTCCTCCCCCTCGTTTATGCATCTATCGGATGCTTTTAAGGCGGGCAGACGGGATGACACGCTGAAAAAAATCATCCTGCAGCTGTTTGCATTCTGTCTGGATATTGAGGACCCGGAAAAATATCTTACGGAAACCATATTCAACAGTCTCAGCGGTGATATTGCCACAAACCCCTCTTGCCTGTTTTTGACTGATTACGTAAGGACCTTGCTTCAATCTGTTTTACAGATAGATTACAAAGCTCTTTTGCTCTGCCTGAATGCTACCAATCAAACAAAGAACGCAAACGATTTTTCGGCGCATATCATCGACATGACAGAAGCCGTTAAGGAGCAGGATTATGTTCGATTCTGGCAAAAAGTGTTTGCAATTTCTCCATTCGCATCCTCTGCCTCTCCCTCAAAAAGCACAAGCAATTATGACGAGGCACATGACTTCTATTTGCAGTATACCGCATGGAAGAAAAAGGCAAAGGCAGCACTCACAGAAGCACAGCAAATGGCTGAGCTGTGCCTGAATATGCAAAGCGTGGATTTTTCTGACAGCGTAGAGCTGTTAAAAGAAATCATTTTTCAGACGCGTACCCTGCATACCACCTATGCGGAATGGAAGAAAAAGCGTGCACTTCTGGATTTTTCCGACCTTGGCAGACTGTGCATCCGTCTGTTGAGTGACGAAGAAACCGCAAAAGAAATACGCGGATGCTACGACTATCTGTTCGTTGACGAATGTCAGGATTTAAGCGGCATCCAGAATGAGCTCATCAAGCATCTGACAGAAAACGGCAGACTGTTTATGGTCGGGGACGTAAAGCAATGTATTTACCGCTTCAGAAGCGCAGTTCCCGAGCTGTTTTTAAGCCGTGTGGAGGAAGCAAGAGCGAACGGCTCGCACGAAAAGCTGGACATCAATTACCGTACAAACGTAAAAATTCTGCAATTTGTCAATTACGTATTCAACCGTATTATGACAGAGAGATTTACAGCAATTGATTACGCAAAAAACGAGCAGCTGAGCGGTGCTTTGACCGACTGTGTTGAGGCGGAAGCGCCCATTGAAACCGTTTGCGTCTGTGCAGACGGGGAGAACGCAACCCAAAATGAAGCAAACGCCGTTTGTGAAATCATCAAAAGGATTGTAGGAAGAAGGCTGAAGCTGAGCGAGCGTGCCAGAACAGAACGCTTTTTGCAGGGCAAGGGTGACACCGTTTGCCATTCGGATATTGCCGTTTTGGTGAGAGGGAAAAACTCGGTTGCAAAATCGCTTAGTAATTTACTGCAACAAAAAAGCATTCCCACAAAGTCAACCTTTACCACAAAGCTCGGGCAATTCCCCGGCGTGGTGCATCTGGTCAATCTGTTAAAGTACCTGAATAACCCCTATCAGGATATTCCGCTTGTTGCGCTTTTGCGTGGGACCATCGGCGGCTTTACCGATGATGATCTTGCCGCTGTGCGAAAGGGCTTTCCAAAGGAAAAATTC
>JAFQWR010000096.1 GCA_017407365.1 Clostridia bacterium | reverse complement strand
TCGGTGATTCTGCCAAAGAAGCGGTCGATTGCCTTTACGCCCTCATCGCTCCATGGACCGCCCTCTACATACGAGAAGCCGAACGCAAGGTAGGTGCGGAAAACGTCGGAGCCGTATTTTTCGATATACTCATCCGCAGAAACGGTATTGCCCAGGGACTTACTCATCTTCTGACCGTCTGCACCAAGAATGATACCCTGATGCACCAGCTTTTTGAAGGGCTCGTTGCCTTTCACGTAGCCCATATCGCGAAGTGCCTTGTAGATGAAGCGTGCGTAGAGCAGATGCATAGCGGCGTGCTCTACACCGCCAACATAGCGGTCAACGGGCATGAAGCTTGCGATTTCCTCGTAATCCCAGGGAGCATCCGCCTTTTGCGCAAAGGGATAGCGCAGCTGATACCACGAGGAGCATACGAAGGTATCCAACGTATCCGTCTCTCGCTTCGCAGGCTTACCGCACTTGGGACAGGTGGTGTGAATGAATTCTTCGCAGGCCGCAAGAGGAGAGCTGCCGTTGGGCTTGAATTCCACATTGTAGGGAAGCTCTACGGGGAGCTGCTCTACGGGAACAGCCACAGCGCCGCAATCCTCGCAGTATACCACAGGGATGGGTGCGCCCCAATAGCGCTGACGGCTGACAGACCAATCGCGCAGACGGTAGTTGACCGTAGCCTCGCCCTTGCCCTTTTCGGCAAGCTCCTTTACGATAGCCTGAACGGCATCGTCGAAGAAAAGCCCATCGAATTTGCCGCTGTTTACCAGATACCCATGCTCGGTATAGGGCAAAACGGTATCCTTTGCCTTATTGGTGATGACCTCCTTAACGGGAAGTCCGAATTTTTGTGCAAATGCAAAGTCACGCTCGTCGTGCGCAGGCACAGCCATAACCGCACCCGTGCCGTAGCTTGCGATGACATAATCGCTTACCCAAACAGGCACACGCTCACCCGTCAAGGGATGAACGGCGTAGGAGCCGGTGAACACACCCGTTTTTTCCTTCACGGTGGAAAGACGGGCAATTTCATCCTGCTTTAACGCCTCCGCACAGTAAGCCTCCACCGAAGCGCGCTCCTCCTCTGTGATAAGAGCGGCAAGCATTTCGCTTTCGGGGGCAACCACCACGTAGGATACACCAAGAAGGGTATCTACACGGGTGGTGAATACGGGAATCTGCATATCACTGCCTTCTACGTCAAACACCACGCGCGCGCCGATGCTTTTGCCAATCCAGTTTTCCTGAATGCGCTTCGTTTTTTCGGGCCAGTCGATATCCTTCAGCCCATCCAGAAGCTCGTCGGCGTAGGCGGTGATTTTCAAGAACCACTGCGTTAAATTTTTATGCTCTACCACGCTTCCGCAACGCTCGCACACGCCGCCCGCCGCCTGCTCGTTTGCAAGCACCGTCTGGCACTTGGGGCACCAGTTTACAGGCGCATTTTTGCGATATGCCAGACCGTGGCGGTAAAGCTCGGTAAACAGCCATTGCGTCCATTTATAATAATCGGGCTCGCAGGTTTTGATTTCATAATCCCAATCGAAGGTTGCACCCATCTGACGCAGCTGCTCCTCCATGGTGGCAATGTTGCGCTTGGTGGAATCCTTCGGGTGGATGCCCGTTTTGATTGCATAGTTTTCGGCAGGCAGACCAAAGGCGTCGAAGCCCATGGGATGGAACACATTAAAGCCCTGCATACGCTTCATTCTGCCCCAGGAATCGGGCAGGGAATAGTTCCACCAATGCCCTAAGTGCAGCTTACTGCCGGAGGGATAGGAAAACATTTCAAGCAGGTAAATTTTTTGCTTGGTGCTATTACGGTCAAAGCTATACAGCTTGCTTTCCGCCCAGATTTTTTGCCATTTTTCATCGATAGATTTGGAATACTTCTGAAGCATAACTCACCCTAACTAAAAAATAATTCAATTTATATTATAGCATAGCACGGAAAAAAAAGCAAATAAAAGGAAGAGCCGTTTGACTCTTCCTGTAAAAACTTGCATTATTCGTGTCTGATGAGGATTTTTACGCCACCCTGTAAGCGGGATTCCTCTGCGGCAATCGCCATCAGATGGCTCTCTACCGAATTGGCAATAGAGGTATCTGCCGCATTTTCGCCGCACAGCACCAGATAAAGGCTGTCGATCATGCCATAATCGCCACCGCCGTGGCCCTTTAAGTTGTCGGTAAGATCGGTGATGCGGATGGTTTGAATTTCCTTGCCGAAGGGCTTCAGCAGAATTGTTTCCGCCTCTTCGTTGTATTCAATTTCGCCGTGACTGCCGTATAAGCAATACTTTCTGCCGCCGCCTGCGGTAAACGCCATCATGCGCAGGGTTGCATTCACGCCGTTTTCGAATGCGGCAATCACCGTCTGATTGTCGGCAACGTCGTTTTTGCCAAGGAAGACGCATTCGCCGTACGGGCCGTTTTCGAGCGCACGGAGCAACACCTCCTCTGTGGTGGGCTCATCGGAAAGCACGTGGAAGGGCCATGCGTCGGAGGGACAGCCGTTTCTCTTCCAGCGGTTCAGATAAAACGCCTTGGCATCGTAGGGGCATCCCTCGTTTGCCGCACAGGAAAGGCAACGCTCGCCGTGACCCTTGGGCGCATTTTCGGGATTGAAATAATTGAGCGAGCCCACGGAGGAAACGGAGATACAGCGGCTGCCTGCAAAATATTGCAGAAGATCGAGATCATGACAGCATTTTGCCATAATGGAGGGAGTGGTTTCGGCGGCGACACGCCAGTTGCCGCGCACGTAGCTGTGCGCAAAGTGCCAGTAAGCAATCTGCTCTAAGGCATCCACCGCAACCAGCTTACCGATGGCACCCTCGTCAAGCAGCTGCTTCATCTTGCGGAACGCTACGGTATAACGCAGAACGTGGCATACCATAACGATGCGATCCGTCTTTTTTGCCTCTGCAAGAAGCTCGTACAGCTCTTCCTTATCACCGGAGATGGGTTTTTCCAAAAGAATATGGTAGCCAAGAGAAAGCGCACGCTTTGCAATGCGCACGTGGTCTGCATCGAGAACAGCAATCAGCAAAAGATCGCTGCGCTTTGTCTGAAAGAATTCCTCCTCGGTAGAATAGCGCTCCTCCTCGGGCACACCAAACTTATCGCCCCACTTTTTCAGCTTAGAGGGGGCAATATCGCAAAGAGCGGTAATACGGAACTTTTGATTGCTTTCGTGAATATATTCCCCGTATGCAGCGCCACCACGAGCACCAACACCTATGATAGAAACGGTAAACTGCTTCATACTGACTCCTATCCTCAATTTGAGATCACCAATATTATAGCACCACAGCCCGATAAAGTCAAGGTGTTTTTGCCCTCACTTGTTATAACGATATATCCACCTTGTAACCGCCTTCTCGGGCAGGAATAAAAAAACAGCAACAGGCATATAAAAAAGCCGCTACCCACAAAGGTAACGGCTTTGATTGCTGAAAATATTGCCCGATGCGATTAGCGATTGAGCAGGGTCTGCTCGGTATCCTTATCGAACAGATGGATGTGGTAAGTATCGATAGCGAGCGTAAGAACCTCGTCACGCTGAGCCGTCGTTCTGGGATCAACCTTAGCGGTGAGGGTTGCGCCCTCTTCGTCGTAGATGGACTTACCCTGAGCTGCAAGCTCTTTTAACTTCTCGAGGCTGTCTTCCTGTTCGTCCTCTGCACGTGCTTCGGTGTTGAAGTTGCAGTACAGTAAGGTTTCGGAGCCAAGCTTTTCGATAACGTCTACGCGAACCTTGATGGTGGTGCCTTCGCTGTTAGCGATGAAGGACTGCTCCTCGTGGATATCCTCGGGACGTACGCCAAGAACGAGCTGCTTGCCGGTGTTGATGTATTCTTCGGGAGCGATCAGCTTGGAAACAACGGTTTCGGGGAGCTCGATGCTCTGACCGCTGAATTCTGCACAAACCTTGCCACCCTTCTTAACCAGAACGGTTTCCTCAAAGAAGTTCATCTGAGGAGTGCCGATGAAGCCTGCTACGAACTTGTTGCAGGGATAATCGTACAGGTTCTGAGGAGTGTCTACCTGCTGCATAACGCCGTCTTTCATAACAACGATACGGGTACCCATCGTCATAGCCTCGATCTGGTCGTGGGTAACGTAGATAAACGTGGTTGCAAGACGGTTGTGAAGCTTGGTGATCTCGGTTCTCATCTGAGCACGGAGCTTAGCGTCCAAGTTACTTAAAGGCTCGTCGAGCAGGAATACCTTGGGCTCACGAACGATTGCACGGCCGAGTGCAACACGCTGCTTCTGACCACCGGACAGAGCCTTGGGTTTTCTGTCGAGCAGATGAGTGATGTCCAGGATA
>JAFQWR010000095.1 GCA_017407365.1 Clostridia bacterium | reverse complement strand
CGATTTGGCTTTGAGCTTGGAATAGACGATTATGTGACCACGCCCTTTTCGCCCAAGGAGGTTATGTCGCGTATTGCTGCTGTACTCCGCCGTACGCAGAAAAACGGTCAGCCTGTGGGGGATTCCGTGCATTTTGAGGGCTTGGATATCGATTTTGCAGGCAGAAACGTTTTCGTAGACGGAAAAAAAGCAGAGCTTACCCCCAAGGAATATGAGCTTTTGTTTTATCTCGTGCGCAACAACGGTATAGCCGTCTCGCGGGAAAAGCTTCTTTCTGACGTCTGGGGCTTTGATTTTTACGGTGACGATCGCACTGTGGATACGCATATCAAAATGCTTCGCAGTAATCTTGGCAAATACCGCGATTATATTGTTACTCTGCGCGGTCTGGGATACAAATTCGAAGCGTAAGGGGGCTGGTTTTTATCAAGCAGGATAACCGTTTATATTCCCGTGGATTAAGGTTTAATCTTTGCGTTTCCTTCCTGGTTTTTGCCGTGCTCATTCTTATCCTTTTGTGGATGTTTGAGGTTGTGTTCTTAAAGCAGTTTTATCAGCAGATGAAGCGTGACGAAATCACCGCCTTAGGAGATTCCCTTGCGCAGAGCTACGATCAGAGTGAGGATTACGTAAACAAATTGCATAGTGCTGCGTTTGATAATAACGTAGCCATCGTGCTGTTTAACAGCAGCTATAAGGTGGATTTTTCCACCTCCGCATTCGGTCAGTTCAGCTTTGCCTTTGATATCGATAAAATCAAGGGCTGGTTTTCGCGTACTGTGGAAGAGGGGCATACACGCTTTACCTATATTGACGATAGCCTTCCGGACCGCTCCACTCTATTATACGGTGCTGTTTTATCCGATGATCTGCAGGGGCAGCAGTATTATCTGTATATGGCGTCGCCCTTAGCCGCTGTAGAAACTGCAACAGAGGTCATCCGTAATCAGTTGACAATAGTAACGCTCAGCTCTCTTGTTCTGGCGTTTATTATTTCGTGGATTTTTTCCTCCCGATTAAGTGGCCCCATCACCAATATGAGCCTTGCGGCTAAAAGACTTGCAAAGGGCGATTATTCCGTGCAGTTTGAGGGCAACGGCTTCAACGAAATAGACGAGCTCAGCGAAACATTGAATTATGCAACGCGCGAGCTGAAAAAAACGGATGAGCTGCGCCGCGATCTGATTGCAAACGTTTCGCACGATCTGCGCACGCCGCTCACAATGATTAAGGCTTATGCCGAAATGATACGTGATCTTTCGGGAGAAGACCCCGTAAAGCGTGCAAAGCATACGCAGATTATCATTGATGAAACCGATCGTCTTTCTGCTCTTGTTAATGACTATCTCAATCTTGCGAAAATGCAGTCCGGAACGGAGGAGCTTGTAAAACAGCCCTTTGATCTTTCTGCACTTACAGAAACGGCAATTTCTCACTTTGATTATCTTGCCGAATCGCAAGGATATGTGTTTCATACCGATATCACCGAGGGCGTAATTGTGGATGGAGACGCACGTAAAATTGAGCAGGTGGTTTACAATCTGATTTCCAATGCAGTCAATTATACGGGCGACGACAAAAGCGTTACGGTCACCCTGCACAGCTACGGAAAATTTGCTGAGCTTGCGGTAATTGATACGGGTAAGGGCATTCCCGATGAAGAAAAGGACGGTATTTTCGAGCGTTACTATCGCACGGGTAAAACGCACAAGCGGCAGGTAGTAGGTACGGGATTGGGTCTTGCCATTGTAAAGGGAATTCTGATCAAGCACGATGTCGCCTTTGGCGTGCAGAGTGAGGTCGGACATGGCAGTCGGTTCTGGTTCCGTATGCCCATTGTGCATACCAAAAAGAAAGGCTCGGATGAAAAATAAAAGCTTTTACTTGCCTTAGGGGATGTTTTCCTCTGTGTAAAAAAATAAAGAGCTCCGCTATGTACGGGGCTCTTTTTTGATGTAAAAAATTGATTAAGGCTCTTCGTTTGTTTCCGTCCTTTTCCTTTCGGGCGGTTTTCCGAGGTATTGGTAAAGGTAACATTCCAATGCTGCGTTATATAGCTTGCGCTTTTTGGTTGGTTTTCCGCCGAAGCAGCTCTCAAATCCGGGGTATCCGCACAGAACGTATGCACTCCAATCGGGAAGAGAACGGAACAGATTGCCAAAATCCTTATATAATGCCTCTACCTGCTGTTTTTCGCCTATTCTGACAGCGTAAGGAGGGTTTGTGATAAATATTCCGTGTCGGTGCTTTGAGGAAAATTGGCGCATATCCTGCCTTTGAAAATGAATGCACCCTTTCACCCCTGCGCGCTCTGCGTGATGCAGTGCAAGCGAAATGGCAGAGGGGTCAATGTCAAAGCCCATAATATGCAAGGGGGCATCCGTGATGCCTGCGTTTGCTTTTTCCTTCATGCTGAGCCAATGCTCTTCTGATATAAGACCATGATGCAGAAAATCAAAGTCACGGTTGTTGCCGCTTGGGATGTTTTTCGCTATACGTGCAGCCTCAATGGCAAGCGTGCCGCTTCCGCAAAAGGGGTCGACAAGAATTCTGTCCTTTTTCCACACGGAAAGAAGAATGATGGCGGCGGCAAGTGTTTCCTTTAACGGTGCGGCGCCCACAAGGTCACGGTAGCCGCGCTTATGCAGTCCTGCGCCCGAGGTGTTCAGCGAAAGAGTGGCTACATCCTGCACGATATTCAATTCCAAACGGTATTCCGCGCCCGTTTCAGGCAGGTGCGGAAGGTGATAATGCTGCATCAGCCCCTGCGCGATGGCCTTATGTGCAACGCTTTTTGCGGCAGAGATTGCGTGCAGCTTGCTTTTAACGGTATTGCCCGTAAGCAGAAGCTTTGCATCCTTGGGGATAATCTCATATAATGGCAGTGCAATAATGCCGTCAAACAGCTCGTCAAAGGTAGATGCAGAAATTTTGCCAAGCTCAATCAGCACGCGGTCTGCTGTCCGTAGCATCAGGTTGCAAAGGGCTATATCGTCAGCATCCCCGTTAAAGCACAGTCTGCCGTTTTCGGCAGGCGCTTCGGGAAGCCCAAGTGCAATCATTTCTCTTTTGGTAATTGCCTCAACTCCCGATGCACAGCATACGGCAATGCGGTAAGGCTTAGATTTCATGTATTCCATATCATCTATTATACCATCAAAAAGCAAATGAAGGCAAGTGCTTTTCAGCGGTTTTCCGCATAAAGAGCAGGAAAGGCTCATACAATGAAATAAAGCAAACCAAGCGGAGGTTGGGAACAGAAATGGAAAAATTCGATTTGTATCAGGATATTGCTTGCCGTACCGGGGGAGATATCTATATCGGCGTCGTTGGTCCTGTTCGCACTGGTAAATCGACATTTATCAGTCGGTTTATGGATAAAATGGTAATTCCCGCCATTAAAAATGAGGATGCCCGTCAACGGGCAATCGATGAATTGCCTCAGTCTGCCGACGGTAAAACTATTATGACCACACAGCCCAAGTTTGTGCCCGGCAAGGCCGTGCAGATTTCTCTTGGAGAAAAAACAGTTGCATCGGTACGTATGATCGATTGCGTAGGATATCTCGTAGACGGTGCCATTGGTCATTTAGAGGGCGAGGAGGAGCGCATGGTGCGTACGCCCTGGTCAGATAAAGAGATGTCCTTTGCCCGTGCGGCAGAAATCGGCACACAAAAGGTAATCGAGGAGCATTCTACCATTGGCATTCTGGTAACAAGTGACGGAACAGTTACGGAGATTCAAAGAGCAAGCTATGTATCTGCCGAGGAGCGTGTAGTCAGCGAGCTGAAAGAAAAGGGTAAGCCGTTTGTGATTGTTCTGAACAGCCGTGACCCCGATAGCGAAAGAGCGGAAGAATTGCGTCAGTCCTTAGAGCAAAAATACGGTGTGCCCGTGATTTGTCTTAACGTATATGCAATGACCGAGCAGGATATCCATGCCGTAATGGCAGAGGTGCTCTATCAGTTCCCGCTGCGAAGGGTAGATATCGCTTTGCCCGATTGGATGCAGGCGCTTCCCTCCCGACATGAGATCATTAAGGAGCTGATTTGCTCTGTGAAGGAAAGCAAGGAAAGCTTATGCAAAATGCGTGATGCCGAAGCGTTTCCTATGTGCTTTAAGGAGAATAAATATTTTGAAATTCCCGTCCTCACCGAAACGGTTGCGGCAGAAGGAACGGTGTGCTATCGGTTTGATGCAAAGGAGGGCTTATTTGGCAGTATTCTTGCTGATATTGCAGGGGAGGATATTTCCTCTGAGGTTGCTCTGATGCAATACATTCAGCGTCTTGCAAAGGCTAAGAGCGAATATGATAAGCTGAAGGACGCATTAAACGAGGTGAAGGAAAACGGATATGGCGTAGTAACCCCCTCGCTGGATGAAATGGTGCTCGAGGAGCCCGAAATTGTACGGCACGGCACCCGCTTTGGTGTTAAGCTTAAAGCTTCTGCCCCCTCTCTGCATATTATGCGTGTGGATATCAAAACCGAGGTGAATCCTATTGTCGGTACCGAGCAGCAGTCTGAGGAGATGGTAAAATATCTGTTAAGTGAGTTTGAAAACGATCCCAAGGGACTATGGGAGACGAATATGTTCGGTAAATCGCTTCATGCTCTGGTGAACGAAAACTTATCGGGAAAATTGCACGCCATGCCGCAGGATGCGCAGAGGAAAATGCGTAAAACACTCGGCAGAATGGTTAACGAGGGACGTGGCGGAATGATTTGCATTCTTCTTTAACGGGAAATTTCTTCGGAGTATGAAAAATAAGTGCTTTTTCTTTGTATTTATGGTATAATAAACAAAAAGCAAAGAAGGTACTTGAATGAAATTGATTATAGCAAGCCATAACAAAGGCAAAATTGCAGAGCTTCGCACTTTGCTTGCTCCCTATTTTGAGCAGATTACCTCTATGGCAGAGGAGGGGCTCGTTGTCCCTGTGGAGGAAACGGGCATTACCTTTTTTGAAAACGCCAAAATCAAGGCGGAATATGTAATGCGCGCAACCGGTGCGGCGTGTATCGCCGACGATAGCGGACTTTGTGTGCGTTCCTTAGGCGGTGCGCCGGGGGTATATTCTGCCCGTT
>JAFQWR010000094.1 GCA_017407365.1 Clostridia bacterium | reverse complement strand
GCTCAGGCAGATAACGTGACCGTTACCAAACCACTTGCTACCGGATTCGGTACCGATATACTCGTCGAGCGTCCACCAATTTAAGGGACGGGAGGAGGTCATGGGGGTGTTGATGATGGGATCAGCTGCATCTTCTGCAGAGATACCGTTTGCAGCCTGCTTCATTTCAGCACTGTTCCACTGTAAGGAATAGGTCTGAGCAATCCACCAGGGACCTTCAGAGAACATAACGGCATTACCGTTACCGAACATTTCGGTGTTGGTACCGCTGGTACCTACCTCGCGAGCGTTGTAGCGGTTAACCTGATCGGTGATGTAGGTTTCGAAGCCCTTGTTGTTCTGGAAGTTAACCTTATCGCCTGCTTCGTTAACGAGCGTGCCGCCGTTAGCGTAGAGTGCGCTTAAGCCGTCGGGATCGGTAGACTGGCTGAACGAGGGGTAGAAGGTATCTTTATTAGCCTTAACCCAGCTGTGATCCATACCCTTGTTGATGTTTCTGGTCCAGAGCTCGCCTGCATCTGCTTTTGCGCGCAGAGCGGTGAGGAGCTGCTGATATTCCGCACGGGATTCGGGGATGAAACGGGTGTTGTTATCAAAGCCGAGGCCGTTTTTCTTGATGATGTCCTGTCTGAACTGGGTCAGGAAGCCGTGTGCATCAACGGGAACACCGTAGCGCTCGCCCTTGTACATGGTAACACGGTTGATGTCAGGATAAACCAGAGAGAAATCGAGAGCAACGTTGGTCTTTTCGAAGATATCATCTAAAGCCCAGAAATAGCCTTTAGCTGCGTATTCGATCGTCTTTTCGTTGTGCATGAAGCATACATCGGGGAAGTTGCCTCTGTCAGACTGCCAGGTGCTGTCTAATGCGCTGTAATAGTCGAAGTGACCCTGGTAGGATACGTCGATTTTGATCTGACCCATCATTTCGTTGTTGAACTGCTGAACGAGCTTAGCAAATACAACCTGGTCAGGATCGCCGATAACCGACCACATTTTAACGGTAACCTCTTCCTCAAATAAGGGCTGACCGTTTTCATCCAATACTAAGTTGTCGGTAAGGCCGGTGTCGGGCTTAGAAGGATCGTCTTTATTGGGATCCTTCTCGCAAGCAACAAGAGCAAATGTGAGCATCAATGCAATAACGATGCTTAAAATTTTGCTGATTCTTTTCATCTTCTTACTCCTTAAAAAAAATATTTTATTATATAAACCCCTGTACGTTTATCAGAAGCCCTCGTCGGACTCATCCTCGTCCAGGTAATTCATATCAACGACTTTGTCCTTGCCAAACACGTTCATCAGACTCTTTTTGCCGTAGGTAAACAGCATAAACGCACAGCTGATAACGGTCAGCACAGACGGAATGATAATCACGACAGCAAGGCTGAGCGTTCCGTTTGCTACAAGCGGAACCAGCATCATGTCGTAAACACCCTTAAAGGGCGGCAGCATATACGAGAGCACCGCGGTAAACAAAAATGCAAAGCAACCGAAAACCGATTTGATTGCAGATTTTGCACCGCTTGTGGGCGATCCGTCGTCGTTGATTACCCCAAGCCCCAGTATCTTTCTGCCAACCGTGACCTCATCCTTAAACAGAAGCTTCGGCAGGGCAACACCCAGCCAATAGCCAAGCACCAACGCAAGAAGAAGCGCATAGTTTACGTATCTTCCCTGCAATTCATAGGCGTCACGGTAGCTCTTGTAATGCGTGGAGAAATAGGGCTCACTGCGCACAAGCAGCTTTTCTGCCTCCTCCAGCATATACTTATAGGCATTGATAAAAACGCTGTAATATTCCTTAGCCGTCTGCCCGATTGTGTCGGTATGATCGACGTATTGGTAATAGAACAAATAGTAAGCACTCTGCGTTTTTAATATCGGAAGCTCACTGAGCTCCCTGTTTTCGGCAAACATAACGTCGTAATTTGCACCAAAAGCGTCGCGGTATACCTGAACAACGTAATCGGAGGGCGTTTTATCTCCCATATTCACGATTTGCTTATCGGTATTTTCCGGAACGTATTTGGTATAAAAATACGCTATGTTATCCGTTGTTTGCGTTGCTACACCGCTTGTCGTCACCTCGTGATCGCTTTCAAAGGTGAAATCGGGCTGCTGCTCAGAGCCAAACACCTTATACGAAAGACAGATTGCGCGCTTCATATTGTCGAAGGCAACCATATCAAAGCTCTTCCGTACACCGTTTTCAGGATCAAGAAATTCCACGACATGCGTATCAATGGCGTATTCGTTATAATACCTCACCTCTTCCTCTACCGTCTTTTCGGCAGCAACAAATCCGGGCTGAGCCCTTACAATGAGCTGAAAGACGGAAAACAGAAGCGAAGATATAATCAATACCACTAAAAGGTCGATACACCAGCTTACAAAGCGTTTGCCGAGGCGGGCAACAGAAGCCCGCCTCAGCGTTTGTATTTTACTTTCGAACAAAGACATCGAATTAGTCAGCTGCCCAGTTCTCGTTTAATGCAACTTCGCCGATGGTAGCAATCTTAGCATCTACCTGAGCTGCATCTGCAGTTGCAAGATAGTTTGCAAATTTAACCTCGGAGTTGAACTCGAAGAAGCCAACCATGCTGGGTACGGGTACGTATGCAGCAGCTGCATCATCCCACAAGCCAAACAGCTCTTCGATAACCTTGATGGAGCCGGCATAGTTGCCGTTTACCCATACGTGGAATACGAAGCCGTCACGTGCAACAGCAAGCTTGAAGGTTTCGTTTGCTTCAATAGGATCGCTTAAGGTATACATAGCGTCGTTATGTCTTGCGGTAGCGTTGGTGATGGTGTCGTTCCAAGCCCAGTTGGAGCCGTTCTGAACCTCACAAACACCGATGTTAGCCCAAGAGGAGCTCTGGTCAGGACGGAAGATATCCAGGAAGAATACAACCTTGTTGTTTACAGCGCCGGATTCAGCGGTGTAGTCAGCGGTCGTGGAGGTGATACCTACCTTGGGATACAGCTCAGCGGGATCAACCTTGATGTAGGTGATGTCCGTTTCAACATACCACTTCGTGGAAGCAACGCCCTTCACGTAGTAGTCACCCTGGATCATACCGGAGGTAACGATGTAGCCGCCATCCTCGATCATTTCGTTATCCATCTGATCGTCGGGGCTGAGAATGGAAATATCACGGTCGAAGTAAACCTCTTTAACAACTACGTTAAAGGTGCAGGATTTGGTGTTATCCAGGTTCGAGGTGATGGTCACGGTAGCATTGCCTGCAGCCATACATTCGATGGTCTTGCCGTTGGGAGCAAGCTTCAGGATGTTTGCATCAGAAACGGTTGCGGTGCAAGCCTTCTGAGCAGCGGTTAAGCTACCGGAGGTACCGGTGATGTTGTAGTACAGCGTTAAGAGCTTCTTTTCGCCTACTCTTAAGGTAACGGAATCCTCTTTTGCGGTAACAGCCTTGATTACGCTTTCTGCGGGCTTATCACCACCGGGATTATTGCCCGAAGGATCTTCGTTGTCGCCACAACCAACGAAGCTGCATACCATAGCAAGCACCAGAATAGCAACTGCTAAAAGAGTAATGGGTTTTCTTTTCATCTTCTTTGTCCTCCTAAAAAGATTACTTAATAATATCGTTCAACGCCATCTGGCGTAAAACTACAAGTTAAACAACAGCAAAAAAAAGCGACCAAATACTTCTTTCCCTAAGCAAAGCCCACTAAAAAACGTCTTTGTGCGCGACGCAACCGCCGTCCGCAAAAGAACCTTATGAAATAAGGTGAGAATATCTCTATCCACAGATTGCCCTTACGCCTTTTCCCCTGAGCGTAAAGCAAAGAATCATCAAATCCAACCCTTTTCTCATCTTTATACTATAATCTCAAAAAGCCACGGCATTCTGTAAGCAAGCTCTTTTTCTTTATCGTCCCCGAATTTCAGACGAATTATTCTTACAAATGCAATCGATAGCTTTGCTTACAAAAAGCACGCTGAGGCCATATTCTTTAACATTAACTATATGTAAAAAACAGATTGGTTAAGCAGTGAATACCGCTACGCCTTATTGCCTATAAGGCACTGCCGTTTTGTCCTGACAAAACGGTAAGGGGATATCCCCTTAAACGAAGGCAGCCTCCACCCACTCTATATATCAATAGTATACCACATATTTCAAAACCTGTCAATACTCTTCTTTGAAAAAAAATTTTTTTTATCCTTTTTATTCTTCTGTTTTGCTTCTATCGCCTCTTTTGGGTAGCCGAGCACATAGATCCGCCTGCTTTTTGCTTGGCGCAAGGCTGTAATTATATAGTATAGTATAGTATATCTTTTATCAATGACAGTCAACAGATCATTTCCATATCCTTATTAAAACACCCTTTTTCGGAGCGCAACTAACGCAGGTACATATGCACAAGCGGGCAATCGAATGGCTCTGCCGCTGCCCCCTTCCCCATCAAATAAAAAAGGCATCCGCACAAACGGACACCCCTTCCTTTTGAAAAGCTTTTTCATTTCGTTTTACATTCTCCCGACGCAAACAAAAAAAGGCAACCCTTTTGGGGTTGCCCTTTGGCTGTTTATCAATACATGCCGCCCATGCCGCCCATGCCGCCGCCTGCAGGAGCCTGGGGCTCGGGTGCGGGGATGTCGCAAACAAGGCTTTCGGTGGTGAGCAGGGTAGCCGCAACGCTTGCAGCGTTCATCAGTGCGCTTCTGGTCACCTTGGTGGGGTCTACGATACCGCCCTCAACCATATCGATATAGCAATCGTTGTACGCATCGTAGCCAACATTGCGGTTTTCTGCGCCGCGAACAAGCACCTCGTTTACCACAACGGAGCCATCCACACCTGCGTTTTCCGCAATCTGCTTCACGGGAGCCTGTAAGCTCTTAACCACGATCATAGCGCCCGTTCTTTCGTCGCCCTTCAGCGTTTCTGCAAACGCCTTGACGTCCTTGGCAACCGAAAGCAGAGCCACGCCGCCACCGGGCACAACGCCCTCTTCCACAGCGGCCTTGGTTGCGTTGAGTGCATCCTCAATGCGCATCTTCTTTTCCTTCATTTCCACCTCGGTAGCCGCGCCAACGTTGATTACGGCAACACCGCCTGCAAGCTTAGCAAGACGCTCCTGCAGCTTTTCCTTTTCGTAATCGGAGGTGCATTCCGCAAGCTGTGCTCTTAAAGAGTGCACGCGGTTTTCAATCTCTTCCTTAGC
>JAFQWR010000093.1 GCA_017407365.1 Clostridia bacterium | reverse complement strand
GAGCAGTATGCTATTACACAAAAATGCGAGGAATACGCCTCACAGCTGACAGACCCCACCACCTGCCACGCATTAAACAGCACAAGACAGCTGCTCCACAGGAGTGCAGAGCGCTTCACCGCACGCATACGGGAGGATAGTCATGCCACATCTGCACAATGAAAAGGAGGCCGTGCTATGCGTGCTATCCTGCCTGGGTGACCTCACCTCGCACTATATCCACGGCTACACAAGGCTTTGCGATAAGGAGCTGAAAAAGCAATTCCGTCAGGATATTGCAAAAATGCTCGATTGCATCGACCGCCTTACCGAGCTTGCGGAGGCAAACGGGTATCTGATGAATCTGCCCACCACCAAGGAGCTATTATCCTCTGCCCTGCACGAGGCGCAGGCGCTGTTTTCGTAGGCGCAAAGCACAAGACCTTATAATCACAAAAACACAGCTTAAAAGCAAAATAGCGGATATAAAAAGGAGCGTGCAAAAGGCACGCTCCTTGATTTTTAGCTGCTGACGCCGATTATGCGCCAACCGTGGGATTCTTTTCATCGGCAAAGTTGACCTCAAACTGATTCTGAATATTCCAGACCTTGCCTTGCTCGGGCGAATAATAAACGAAGTTGATGGTTTTGTCGCTTTCGTTTACATGACACAGAAGAACCATATCCTGTGCATTGCTGCCCTGATACTTGGTGCCCTGACCGTCTACCAGCATACCCAGAACCTTGTTGCCGTTTACACCGTAATCGGTACGGTATACGATATCGTCGTAGCAATGGTGACCGCCTACTGCCATAAATACGTTGGGGTATTTGGAGATCAGGCAATCAAACATCTGCTGAGATGCGGTAACATCGAAGCCTGCGCTGACGCTCTGCACGTAATTGCCAAAGGGATGTATCATCTCGTGAGACATAACGATTACACGGCGGTCGGGGAATTGCTCGATCACTCTGCCTGCCCAGCGCAGAACCTTCATTCTGGGACGGAACTCTAAGTTGAGCACGAGGTATTCCACATCGCCCGCCTCAAACAGGTAATAGCTGTTTTCCATCTTGTTCTCTTCGTACACGCCACCGAAGCCGGGAAGCTGACTGTGCTTGGAAACAGGATAATACTTATTGAAGAAGCCGGTATCACGGGAAGCAAAGTTGTCGTTGTAATCGTGGTTGCCGGGAACGAAGCAGTAGGGAATGTTGTTATCCAGTCTGCTCATGCCCCTCGATGCATCGATATATTCCTGCTCATCTCTGCCGGTATCGGAAAGATCACCGACCTGAATGACAAACTCGATATTCAGACGTTCCTTGTTGTCTACAAGCCATTGCGTCATATAGTTGAGGCGGCCGGTGTTGTAGTTGGTCATAATCTGAATGTCGGGGATGATAACGAAGGTATAATCGTAATCACCGAAGGAATAATCTGCGCCAACGTACTTTTCGAAGGTATTGAGGTTTGCCACAGGGGTACCGGGCTCACTGCTTTCTACAACACGCTTTGTCCATTCGTCACCGAAATACCAGTTGCCCATCAGCCTGGTGCCCGCGGATACGTTATCTGCAGAGGTAATTGCGCTGTTGGTGATATCGCTTTCGACCTGCGCCTGCGTGATTGCACCCGTATAAACGGTAAGCTGTCTGATGTAGCCCTCGAAGGGTGTTTTGCTTTCTAACCAGCAACGCTTATCCACGCCGATATTGACGGTGGATTTGTTTACCATGGGCTCGGACTTCACCTCGTATACAGCCTCTACCTCACCGTCTAAATAGTAGGTGAAGCTGTTTTCGGTACGAACGAGAGCAATGTGGTGCCACTGATCGTCAAACAGGCTTTGCGTGCCCACGAAGGTGTGCGAAACAGCAAACTCATTCCAGCCGAACGCAAAATAACCAAAGGAGTCGATCTCCAGCGAGATGGCGTTGCATTCGTATTCCTTGTTGTGTCTGTTGCCCATAATCGTGCCGCCCAAGGAGGTTGCGGGCACGTTGATCCACATCTCGATGGAATCGGGAGAATCGGGAAAGGTTTCGCTGATGTTGTAGTTATAGCCGTTTACAGTTTTGAAAACCTGAGGCGTTACGGGCGTGATTCTGTCTGCCGCCGACTGAATGCTTAAAATACCTGCAAAGCAAAAACAAACGGTAAGAAGGCACGCAGTAAGCATGATTACTAAATTTTTCTTTTTCATAAATTTATCCTCCTGTTCCATTATTCCGTTACAACGCTACGCTTGTCACCGGGGAGAACCGCTTCTAAAACCGCTACCGTCTGTGCGCCGTCGGAGGAGTCCTCCGTCTGACGTCTTTCGATGGGGGTGTTGGAGATATCGTGGATAAGCAGTCCGCCAACGTTTGCACAAGTACCCCAAGGCCACAGACCTACGTCGTTGCCGCGCGGGATAACTGCTTCCTCGGTTGCGTTGATGTAGGGGCTATAGTAGGGAGTAGCCGTTCTCTGGTTGTTGTCGTTACATACCTGACCCCAGACGATTTCACCGTCTACCATATCGAGCGTTTTGCCGTCGGAGGTGGTGTGCTTAGCGGCATCTGCCTCTAAGTTGTAGGTAAACAGAAGACTATCCATTATGTACAGCTTGATCCATGCGGTGTTGTCGTTGCGCACGCCGTATTTGTACTTCCATACAAACGATGCGGGCTCACCTGCCACCAAAGCATTGTAATGCACCTTGTAGGGGCAATCTAAGGAAAGGCCGCCAAACGAAACTTCCCACGTGTTCTTGGAGGAGCCGTAAATCTTGGCGCCGAAGATAACCGTGCCTCTTTGGAAGTTGAACCAGATGGCACCCTCTGCATCAACCAGCGTGGCATCCTTATCACCGTTGAAGTCGATGTCGTTACCTGCGTTGGTGAAGATGGTTGCACGGTAGTTTGCGTGCTTACTTGCATTCCACTTGCCGTAGGTTAAGGTGTGGGTGAATTCGTATGCGCTGTAGGTTTCCCAATCGCAGGTCATACCGTCAAGAATAGTACCTCTGTTGGTGGTTGCAATGGAATACTGCGCCTTGCCGTTTTCGTCATAGCTTACCACCATGCCGTTTCTCGTTTCCGTTGCGCTGTATTTTGCGGTTAAGGTAGTGCTTTCGGCAAACTGCGTTTTAGCCGTAACCTTTTCCTCAGCCTCGGTATACCATGCATCAAAGGCATAGGTTACCTGGTTTGCGTTGGGCTTGATATCCATATCCTTTTCGGGAGCAACGGGGAATTCGCTGATGCTTCCGTTCTTTTTCACGGAAAGAATATCCACCGTTTCATCCTGCGCAACAAACTTGATTTCCAGATAGCTTTCCCACAGGCCGTAGAGCGTGAGGTTTTCGGTTACGGGAGCGCTTGCGTCAAAGGCGTTGACATAAGCGGCATCATAGTACCAGCCTGCAAAATAAACGTCCTCTCTGTCTGCGGGCATTTCGGGCTCGAACGTGCCGTTTTCTGCAACGAGAGCATATTCCACAGTCACGTATTCCGTTACGAAGTCCACACGGAATGCGCTCGTTTTTTCGTAAACAGCCTTTAAGGCAACGTCTTCCGTAAGCTCAGCGTCCGCATCAAATGCAACGTCGCCTGCATACCAGCCCTTGAACACGAAGGTTACCTGACTGCCGTTTTCGGCAATGTAGCCCTCTTTTTCGGGGGCTTCGGGCATAACAACCGCTTCGCCGGGCGCATAGTAGCTATACACCGTTTCACTGCCGTTATCCGCATCAAACGAAAGGGTATTCAGCTCTATCTTCTGATATACAGGATATACGGTGATCAGACCGTTTACAACCGTTGCGTTGGCAAAGGCGGTGGCAATTTCTCCGCCCTCGGTAAGACTCCAGCCGATAAATTTGTTGTAATATGCGCTGTTTTTATCGGAGGCATCTGCAAACAGAATGCCGCTGTCATCGGCAACAAAGCTACCGATCATATCGTTTAAGCAAGCGGTGCTCTCAATATCCGTGCCGTAGGTGTTTTTGTAAACTACGTTATGAACCTTTGCCATGGGGTCGCGGCTTTCGGTAGGAACGTTGGAGATGTCGTGGATGAGCAGTCCGCCAACATTTGCACAAGAGCCCCAGGGCCACAGACCTACGTCGTTGCCGCGCGTCATAACGGCGCTTTCGGTCGCATTGATGTAGGGGCTGTAGTAGGGGGTAACCGTTCTCTGGTTGTTGTCGTTACATACCTTGCCCCAGACAATTTCGCCGTCTACCATGTCGAGCGTCTTGCCGTCGGAGGTGGTGTGCGTTACGCCGTCTGCCTCTAAGTTGTAGGTAAACAGAAGGCTATCCATCACATACAGCTTGATCCATGCGGTATTATCGTCACGCACGCCGTATTTGAATTTCCATACAAACGATGCGGGCTTGCCTGCCACCAATGCGTTGTAGTGCACCTTGTAGGGACAATCTGCGGAAAGACCGCCAAACGTAGCTTCCCACGTGTTCTTGGAGGAGCCGTAAATCTTGGCGCCGAAGATAACCGTGCCTCTTTGGAAGTTGAACCAGATGGTACCCTCGGGCATTCCGCCTGCATCTACCTTATCGCCGTTGAAGTCGATATCACTGCCGGCGTTGGTGAAGATGGTTGCACGGTAGTTTGCGTGCTTGCTTGCATCCCACTTGCCGTAGGTTAAGGTGTGGGTGAATTCGTATGCGCTGTAGGCTTCCCAATCACAGGTCATACCGTCGAGGATAGTACCTCTGTTGGTGGTTGCGATGGAATACTGCGCATTGCCGTTTTCATCGTAAGTTACCACCATGCCGTTTCTTTTTTCTACGTGAGAATAATTAGCAACCAGCACGGTATCCTCTGCAAATACGGTATTTAAGGTAACCTTTTCGCCCTCTTCGGTGAACCATGCATCAAAGGTGAAGGTTAAAATATTGCCGTTCTGCTTCGTTTCGGAAGCCTTTGCAGGTGCGGAGGGCAACACGCTGAGCGTGCCGTTTTCGTCGATTACAACGCTCTCAACCCTCTCGCCCAGAGCGGTGAAGGTGATTGCAATCAGCTTGATCCATGCGCCGTAAAGGGTAAGGCTTGCGGTGACGGG
>JAFQWR010000092.1 GCA_017407365.1 Clostridia bacterium | reverse complement strand
TACTGCATGAGGGAATCATCAGCAGCTGCCCCTCGTATATTTCTGTAATGCCGTTTGCCTGTTTGATTTCCTCAATTGAAAGAGAAAAGCTGCGCGCTATCCCGTTTAGGTTATCCCCTTGCTTAACACGATAAAATTCTGCCATGCTATACTATATGCAAGAGGGTCAAGAGACTTGCCCGAAAGCCCTCTGCTTTCTCTTTGTTTTTTCAGATAGCAAAATCCGCCGCTATTCTGCCTCACAAAAAAAGAGCGGCCGCAAAACTCTTTCCCACTCCTCCCTGACAAGCGACACAGGATTGTAGCGCATGGAGCTTCCGTATATATCCGAAAGGATGCGCTCAAAACGAGTCTCCGAAACGTCGAGATACCTGAAATCCCGCGGGACGCCCATTCTGAGGGCCATATTTGCGATTTTTTGCACCAAACCGTCCGCCCCGACTTCCTCTTCACCAAACAGAATACGGGCTATTTCAGCATACTGCAAGCGGCTGACAGCCATATTCACGCGCATCACGTGAGGCAACAAAACGGCGCACACCTTGCCGTGCCCCTCCCCCGTATGAGCGCCTACCGATGCCGCTATTCCGTGCACCGCACCAAGCCCTGTATCCGCAAGACATACACCCGAAAGAAGCGCCGCCCACGCCATCTCCTCTCTGTATGCATGATTGCCGGGATCGCGGTATATTTCGGGAAGCACACGTGCATAGCACAGACCCTTTTTGCAAACCAGACGGGAAGCAACATTTGCCTTGTTGCTGGTATAGCTTTCAATCAGCTGCGTGAGCGCATCGAAGCCGCTGTAAACGGAAACAGAAAGTGGCGCACCCACAAGGAATTCACTGTCGATGACAACCTCCTTTGCAACAAGCCTGACGTCGCGGAGGCTTTTTTTGTATCCGCGTTCTGTATCTGTGATGACGGCGTTTTTGGTTACCTCACTGCCCGTACCGCTTGTGGTGGGCAAGGCGATCAGGGGTAGCGGATCCTTTTTCAGTCTTGCACCCGTGCCCACGCCCTCCAGATAATCCACAACACTTCCGCCATTGGGAACAAGCGCAGAAACCGCCTTGCCAAGGTCCAGAACACTGCCGCCGCCAATACCGATTACCACGTCCGCTCCAAACGCCTCTGCCGCCGCCGTGGCTTGCTTTACACCCTTGGGAGAGGGCTCTCCTGCAGAATAAGGATATAAGCACGCACTAAGGCGCTCCTTCACAGAGCCAAACGCCTCTTGAAAGCACGGATATTCGGACACACTGCGGCTTACAATTACAAACGCACGGCTACCGTAGCGCGAGGCAATTTCGCCAAGCAGATTTCCCGCACCGCGGTGAGCGGTTACCTTGGCAGTGCCCATATAACTGAATTTTACGCTGTCATTCATCTCAAAAAGCTCTCCTTTTTCTTCTATACTGCGCTTTGGAATCATACAATAAAAGTATTCTTATACGGCAAAACAGGGGTGAAGCATATCAAACGAGTTGCAAAGGCAGCCGCCATTCTTACCGCATTTTCGATACTGACAAGAGCGATAGGCTTTTTTTATCGTATTTATCTATCCCGCGAGGCAGGTGCCGAAGCAATTGGATTGTTTCAGATTGCCACCTCGGTTTTTTCTGTCTGTATTACACTGACCTCTTCCGGGATTCCCGTTACCGTTTCACGTCTGACCGCACGTGCCGAAAAAAGAGGGGACACTCTATTGCAAAACCGCACCGTCAGTGCGGCGCTTACAGTTGCGCTCTTCCTTTCGGTATCTTTAAGCGCAATTCTTTTACTGCTGAAAAACCACCTCGGCTTTTTATTCAGCGACAGCCGATGTCTGCCCGTTTTTCTCTCGCTTCTTCCTGCCTTTCTTGCCTCTGCGGTGTATTCCGCCCTGCGCGGTGGACTGTGGGGCAGACGGCACTACGTAAGCTATGCGCTGACTGAGCTTTGCGAGGAGGTATCCATCGTTTTGGTAGGCGTGATGATTTTGCAGGGAAAAACGACCTCTATGCAAAAGGCAGTTGCCATGGCGCAGGCAGTCAGTATTTCGTACATATCGGCGGCCCTGCTGACCGTTGTGCTGTATCTGGTAAGAAACGGAAAAATCTGCTTACCAAGGGCAGAAATAAAGCCCCTTGTGCAAGCCGCCTCTCCCATTACGGCGGTCCGTCTGTGCAACTGTCTGCAAGGCAGTCTGCTTGCGATCATATTGCCTGCAAGCCTTGTACGGGGCGGAATGACGGCAAGCGAGGCGCTTTCGCTGTTTGGGGTGATGACAGGCATGACGATGCCTCTGCTTTTTTTACCGTTTACCTTTACCGGCTCCGTTTCGATGGCACTTGTACCGGAAATATCCGTTATGGCAGAGCAACAGGAAAAAAAGCGGCTTACCGAGCAGATAGACAGCGCCTTCTGCTTTTGCCTTGCAGTAGCAACCGTGATTCTTCCCGGGTATCTGTGCGTAGGACAGGAGCTTTGCGTTGCACTGTTTCACAACGAAGCGGCAGGCAAGCTACTTCAGATAAACGCCCTGCTGATGCTACCTATGAGCTTACAGGGCATCAGCACCACGGTGCTCAATTCGTTGGGCAAGGAATACCGTGCGCTTTTACATTTCGGCGTCTCCTCTGCGCTGTACCTGATTTCCGTTATATTTTTGCCGAGCCGCATCGGTATTCTTGGCATGACATCAGGGCTTGCCTTGAGCCTGACCACCGAGTGCGTTTTGCATCTGATTGCGCTTAAAAGGCTATCGATCAAGGGGCTGACCTGCTTTAAGCGGATTGCCGCACTTTTGCCCTTCTGCCTGCTTGCAGGAGCAATCGGCTATTTTTGCAAGGAGCTTACACTTGGCTTTTTACCCCTTTTGATTGCCTCTGTCATCGGCTTTGGCGCAAGCACGGGCGTTATGCTTCTTGGCACGCTGATACTCGGCATTTTTCCCTTACCGCAGAAGCTGAAAAAATGGGTATGGCATAAATTACCCCCTAAGTTTACAGCGAATACAAAAAAAAGTCAAACCTTTGCGCATTTCATTGACAAATAAATCGAAAGGGCTTATAATACTGAATAAGCAGAGTAGAAAGATCGCGTTAAGTGTTGCAAAATGGGATGTCGTTTGCAAACGAAAGGGCGCGCCCTGCGGTGGTCTTTCGCGTCCGTTGCTAAAAAAACGCCACGCGTATTCCGTGCGGCAAAGCTTTTTTTCGATGGACCTCGCAAAAGCATTTGGGAGGTTTTTTTATGTTCACTTTCAGTAAAACACGGTATCTCGTTTACACCGCTCTGTTTTGCGCATTGGCTGTTATTGTCAAAAGATTCAGCTCCTTCGTAATCCTTGGCGGAGCAGGAAAAATCAGCCTGTTCTGTGTGCCCGTTTTTTTGGCAGGGCTTATGCTCGGGCCGATATGCGGCGCCGTTACGGGCGCGGTCGGTGACATTCTCGGCAGTATTTTATTAAGCTATAGCATTGCCCCTCTTTTATCCTTCAACTTTGCTCTGATGGGAGCGGTGATGGGGCTTTGCACCTATCGGATAAAAAGCATAAAATACCTTTGGCTGAGAGCCGTGATTGCAGGTATTTTCATCTACGCAGTCTGCACCATGGGCATCGGTACGCTTGCGCAAACCTTGCCGCCTACGATGTATTACGATACCTTTACAGCGGCATTTATGGTACGGTTGCCCGTGCAATGGATCAACAGCGCCATCAATCTTGCTCTTACGATTGCCTTGTTTTACGCACTGATTCCGCTGACTAAAATATTGAAATGGCAGACAAAATATCCGCAAGAATAATATAAAGCATAAGCCGCCTTACCCCAACGGTAAGACGGCTTTTTTAATGACTTTACTGATTATCAGCCCTGCTGCAAGCGAGCCTCGATTTCCTCTCTGGTGGGGACGGAAACCTGCGCACCTCTGCGGGATACCGCAACCGAGGAAGCAGCACAGGCAAAGCGGATGGACTCCTCCTGCGAAGCACCCTCGCTGAGACGGACCGCAAAGGAGCCCACAAAGGTATCACCTGCCGCTGTGGTATCAATGGCCTTGGTACGGAAGGAGGGCTGGAAGTGATATTTGCCCTCGCTCACAAGAGCGGCACCCTCTGCGCCCATCGTAATTACTACGTTTTTTACACCCTTTGCGCTGAATACCTCAGCCGCCTTTTTTACCGTAGACTCATCCACAGGGTCCACACCCGTGAGAAGCTGTGTTTCTGTCTGGTTGGGCGTGATATAGGTTAAGCCGTTGAGTACGGTATCAGAAAGAGCAGCAGCAGGCGCGGGATTGAGAATGGTAATCATGCCCTTATTCTTTGCTACCTGCATTGCGTATTCCACCGTTTGCATGGGAATTTCAAGCTGAGCAATCAGGATATCCCCTGCCTCTGCACCTGCAAGCGCAAGGTCTACGTCGTTTTTGCAAACCTCTGCATTTGCACCTGCATCCAAAATGATACGGTTATCTCCCTCTGCAACTACAATTACTGCAATACCCGAGGAAACGCCCTCGTGCGTGCGCACGTAATCCACGTTAACGCCGTAGCCCTTTAAGGTATCCTTCAGCTCCTCACCAAAGGCGGTGCTGCCCACGCAACCCACCATATATGCCTCGCCGCCTGCCTTACCTGCCGCAGCAGCCTGATTGGCACCCTTGCCACCGGGATTGGTCATAAAGCCATTACCCGAAATGGTTTCGCCTGCCTTGGGCATAACGGGGGATTGAATAACGAGATCCATATTCAAGCTACCAACTACAAAAATACGCATAAAAAACGCTCCTTTTTATTCCTCTTTATTTTAACACACACCATGGCTTTTGTCAATAAAAAAGAAAAAGCAAACGTGTTTTTAACCAAAAAAAGAAAGCGCACCCCCAAAAAGGAGTGCGCCTAAAATGTGCGTAAAAACGGAATCAGGAATGAATTTCAGCGTTGAACTCATCCAGCGACATATAACCCTTGCTGATTGCAAGAAGCTTGTCGTTGTACTGATCGATGGTGCTGCAAGAGCAGTTGATCATATAATCGAAGGTTTCCTGACCGGGTACGGTGTCGTGTACGGGGCAAACCATACGGAATAAAACGCTACCGTCGGAAATATCGTAGTCGAAAGCGCCGTTAACGATGTTGTAGTTGATCATGCAGCAAGCAAGAGCACCCTCAACTCTCTTTTCGGGGCCGAACTCAAAGTTCATAAACGAATGGAAAACTACGAGCTTTCTGCTTTCGTCGAAGCGAATAACAAAGCGCATGGGCAGATCGTCACCGCGAACGCCTAACGTGATTTTGCGATTGCCACGGTCATCAGTTCCCTCATCATAATTCCAGTTGCGTGCCTTTAACGTAGCAATAAAGGAATCATAAACTTTTTTCATAAAACATTTTCTCCTTGCCCTATGGGCGATTTTTTTCACAACTTATATATAAGCGTAAAGTTGCAGGATGAAACATCTGATATAAAAAATTTCATCCTAATTATTCTACCATCTTTCATCGGATATGTCAACAAAAAAACACGCTCTGACGCAAAAGCGCAAGAGCGTGTTATTTTTTAATAATTGATTAAGCCTTTTTGGCTTTTTTCTTGCCGCCCTCGGTGGGGATGCAAAGAACAACGATGATACCGATGAGGCAAGCGCC
>JAFQWR010000091.1 GCA_017407365.1 Clostridia bacterium | reverse complement strand
TACTACCTTTGTATGGAATTTTTGCTCGGGCGTTCGTTGAAAAACAATTTATTCAACCTGAAATTAGATGAAGCGTATAAAAACGCATTAGAGGAGTACGGCGTTACCTTAGAGGAGCTGTACGAAATGGAGCCCGACGCAGGTCTTGGCAATGGCGGTCTTGGCCGTCTTGCCGCTTGCTTTATGGATTCTCTTGCTTCGCAGGATTACCCCGCAATGGGCTTTTCCATCCGCTATGAATACGGCCTTTTCAAGCAGAAGATTGTAGACGGCTGGCAGACGGAGCTTCCCGATGCATGGTTGCCCGGTGGCGAGGTCTGGCTCACCCAGCGTACCGATAAGGTGTTCGACGTTAAGTTCGACGGCTACATCGAGGAGCGTTGGGAAGACGGACGTATGGTGGTAGAGCATAAGGATGCAACCGTTGTGCAGGCTATCGGCTACGATATGATGGTATCGGGCTACGATTCCGCAGGCGTCAGCACCCTGCGCTTATGGCGTCCCGTTTGTAAGGAAACCTTCAACATGAAGTCCTTCTCGCAGGGCGATTACATGAACGCCATGCGCGCAAGCAACGAGGCAGAAATGCTCGGCAAGGTGCTGTATCCTGCCGATGACCATTCCGAGGGTAAATCCCTGCGCTTGAAGCAGCAGTACCTTCTTGTTTCCGCTTCCGTTCAGAATATCGTCCGTGACCATGTGTCGCGCTTCGGTGATATTTCCACCCTGCCCGATCACGTTGCAATTCACATCAACGATACGCACCCCGCGTTGTGTATTCCCGAGCTGATGCGTATTCTTTTAGATGAGCATTGCTTCTCTTGGGAAAAGGCGTGGGATATCGTCAGCCGTACGGTTGCGTATACCAACCATACCGTGCTTTCAGAGGCGTTGGAGCGTTGGCAGCAGAACCTGATCGAGCGTAAGCTGCCCCGCATCTACTCCATCATCAAGGAAATCAATCAGCGCTTCTGCGCAGAAATGTGGGCAAAATTCCCCGCTCAGTGGGACCGTATCGAGCGTCTTTCCGTTCTCGACCACAATCAGGTCAAGATGGCAAACCTTTCTATCGTTGGCTCGCACCACGTAAACGGCGTTTCCGCATTACACTCCAACATCATCAAAAAGACGATTTTCCGTGATTTTTACGATGGCGGTGTAAGTCAGTTTACCAACGTCACCAACGGTATCGCATATCGCAGATGGCTTTGCCAGTCTAACCCCGGTCTCAGTGCATTGCTCACCGAGTGTATTGGCGACGGCTTCTACAGAGATGCCGCTGAGCTTGCAAAATTCCGTGCATTTGCCGATGACAAAACGGTACAGAAGCGTCTTACCGAAATCAAGCTTGCAAACAAGCAGCGTCTTGCTCAGCTGATTTACAAAAACAGCGGCTTTGTGGTGGATCCCAACACGATGTTTGACGTCCAGGCAAAGCGTCTGCACGAGTATAAGCGTCAGCTGCTGAACGTTCTGAAGATCATCACCCTGTATCAGGATCTTTTAGAGGATCCCGATAAGGACGTTGTACCCAAAACCTTCCTGTTTGGTGCAAAGGCGGCTCCCGGCTACTATATGGCTAAGCAGATCATCCGTCTGATTGCAAAGCTCAGCGAGGAAATTCAGCGTCAGCCCAAAATCCGTGAAAAGCTGAACGTGGTATTCCTCGAAAATTACAGCGTTACAATGTCTGAGGCACTTATGCCTGCGGCAGAGGTTTCTGAGCAGATTTCTCTTGCAGGTAAGGAGGCTTCGGGCACGGGTAACATGAAGTTTATGATCAACGGCGCTGTAACGCTCGGCACGATGGACGGTGCAAACGTGGAAATCGCAGAGCAGGCGGGCATGGATAATATCTTTATCTTCGGTATGCACGCAAACGAGGTAGACGAGCTCTGGAAGAGCGGCTACAACTCCAGCTTTTATTATGCAGGCAATGCAAAATTGAAGCGCGCAATCGATCGCCTGAATCTTGGCTTTGCAGGCGAGTCGTTTGCGGAAATCAACAACTATCTGTTGCGCGGTCAGCATATTGCAGACCCCTATATGTGCTGTGCGGATTACGCAGACTATATGCGTGTTGCCGCTATGGTAGACGAAACCTATCGCAATCAGGCAGAATTCCAGAGGATGGCTGTGCATAACATTGCAGGCTCTGCTGTTTTCTCTGCCGATCGCAGTATCAAGGAGTATGCAGATCATATCTGGGGCTTAAAGCCTGTTAAACCCTGATGAAAGATTTTCCCGTATTTTGTTATCAAAGCACAAGCGAATTGTACCGCTGTCCCTCAGGGGGTATTCCCAAGGGGGAAGCAGTAACCTTCCGTGTAAAAATCAGACGTGATACCTTTGCGTATCACGTCTATTTTGTGTGCCAGAAGGAGGGTGGAGCTTCCTACCGTCTTTCGATGCCGTGGAGCGGTCTGGATAACGGATACAATGTATACGAACTGAACTTTCCCGTGGATGAGTCGGGGCTGTATTTTTATCATTTTGAGGTAGACTACTACGGAAACTACGTGCGCTACGGTAAGGGCGAGGGCGGCTTTGCACTTGCTCAGCAAAACCCCGTAAACTTTCAGATTACCTGCTATCAGCCGTGGCAAACGCCCGATTGGTATACCGGTGGCGTGATGTATCAGATTTTTCCCGATCGCTTCTGTAAGGGCGAGGGAGCGGTGGAAGAAAAGGAGCTGCGCGCGTGGGGCGATACTCCCGAGTATCTGCCCAAAAAGGGAGTTATCACAAACGATGACTTTTTTGGCGGAAATCTTTGGGGCGTTATCGAAAGGCTTCCCTACTTAAAGGAGCTTGGTGTTACCACGCTGTACCTGAATCCCATTTTCAAGGCTCGCTCCAATCACCGCTACGACACCGGAGACTATATGCAGGTGGACGGCTTGCTTGGCGGTAACGAGGCGTTTTTGGCGCTTGTAGAAAAGGCACACAAGCTAAAAATGCGTGTGGTTTTAGACGGCGTTTTCAATCATACGGGCGATGATAGCCTGTATTTTAACAAATACGGCAATTACGATAGTATCGGTGCTTATCAAAGTAAAGCATCTCCGTACCATTCCTGGTTTCAATTCACGCAGTTTCCCGATAAATATACAAGCTGGTGGGGCATTGATACGTTGCCCTCCGCCAATAAAAGCAACAAGGGCTACCGCCGCTTTATCACGGGCGTAGTCCGTCATTGGCTGAAAAAGGGGGCGGACGGCTGGCGCTTGGACGTGGT